>CAZTZA010000005.1:0-4323 GCA_964618015.1 uncultured Spirochaetaceae bacterium
GCCGACCTCCTGGGTGTAAACCAGGCGCTCTCCCAACTGAGCTAACCGCCCCCTCCCGTATCTTTCTGCCGATAAACCTTCAATACCGTACATAAAGCAAATAGTGAAACAGGAACCACCGCCCAGTATAGTCTTCACTGGTATATGAGGCATATCCCAATTGACTTGGCCAATCATACGCACCTGGCTTTTTTCAGAGAATCTGAACTTCAACGCTAACGGCCTACTGAAGATTGCCTCAACCGTATCTGCATGAATCTTATCTCTAAACATCAATACATACACAACAAATCATTTAGAGGCATCCACAATTAAAACGGAGGTTGCATTTGACCGCCATATTCAGGTCTACAAAGATTGATGCAGTTCAATTTTCTCCCGTAACCACCATGTTGACCATGCAATTAGGCCGTGGTAAAGCATCGACGCGTCACCCGTAAACCGCGTTCTATCATGCAGCCGGTATGCCATGTAATACGCGAAAGGGAGGTCGCACACCGCGCAAAGCAAACATAAAGATAGTCCACAGGCCAGAGGAGCCACGGCACAATCTGCTGATCTTGCTATGTATAGAAAGTCCCTAAATATGATTCCTGGCGAACATTCGTGAATGAGCCAACCTATAGGCATGTGCCGGAAAAAAGAGGATAGTCCCGTCCTTAGGGTTATTTTTTCAGGACGTAATAACTAGTAGATGAACTGCCCCACGCCAAACACCATACCAGCGCTGGCCGGCACCAATACAACCTTATCACCCCTCTTAAGTCGACCTTCAGCCTCCGCAAGAACAATCGCTGCTGGAATGCTAGCTGAAACCAGGTTACCAAAACGAGGAAAAACCTCGCCGTAAACTTTACCTTTTCTGACCCCCGCTGCATGACCAGCGCGCAGATAAGCAACACTTGAGGCAGCGTGTGGAAAGTAGATGTCCGGGTCATTCAGATCACCTACTGTCTTCTTTATCAAAGGCATCAAATATTGTTCCGCCCTAGCGAACAGTTCGTGGCCGTACGCAACGAAGTTATTCACGCCGTTGCGACCCAGGTACTCCGAAGGTTCGACGAAGTCCTCATAGCCTGAAAGAGGTATATTACAGAGATCACATAAATCCGGCACTGAACGGTAATCAAAACGCCATTCGTCCTCTGATGCTGTAACGATTGTGGCGGTCGCTGCTTCACCGATTGTATAGGTCGGAAAAGTGTACTCAAGTTGCTCCAGGTTTTTCACTGAGAAGTTATCGGGGAATCCATGTTCTCTGGAGTTGAATTCTCCATTGATAACCATCACGTTGCGATGACTACCCGAACGCGTAAAACGATAGGCGATCTCCAGCGCTCGCATCCAGCTCATACAAGCATCCGCAATATCAAAACAAGAACACGTTAGCCCAATCGCGCTAGCGTAAAAGTATGCATTTGCAGGTTCAAGGAATCCCTTGCCGACCCCACAGTAGATCAGCAGGTCTATATCGTCTGGTCGCAAATTCGCCTGCTGAATCGCATCTAACATTGCCTCGTTGACCAGCGTACTAGCCCTTTCACCGAGCTTGGAATCGCGAATATAACGCGTGACTGATCCGGTCTTATTGAGCAAAGAAGTCACAAGACGTTTATACTTGCTAAGTATGCGTGGATTCACGCCGTTACTACATGTGTCCAGCATCTCTAGAATTGAGTCATTGGTAACCTTGAGCGAAGGGTGTTTGAGAGCTACCGAGGCTATGCGCATAATCTAGGGGGCTGACAGCAGTGGAAAAGCAACCGCCAGGAGCTTCCTAGTCTACCACAGCTCAGTCCATCGAGAAAGCGTTAGCCAAGAGTCGCTATACTTTTCACGTAGGCGACCATCAAGCTTTTCAGCGTTCAATACATATAGGAGCCAAACGATGAATCAGAATCCAAATATACGCGCCGACCAGCCTGGAGAAGCATTCAAAAAACTTTATGACACTGTGTGCCTACTCAGAGCCCCAGATGGATGTCCCTGGGATCGCGAGCAAACTCCTTTATCCATGCGAACAATGCTATTGGAAGAAGCATTTGAAGTGATTGATGCGATTGATGCAGGTGATGACGTCAACCTACGCGAAGAACTTGGAGATGTAATACTGATCGCGACGATGATCACGCGTATGAAAGAGCAGGAACAGGCCTTCTCCACCGAGGATGTACTCTTTGAAGTAGTCGAAAAGCTGCGGCGCCGCCATCCTCATGTATTTAAGCCTGAAGATGAGCATATTGATGCCTCTTCGACAGACGATTACCCCACTGACGCTGAAGGCGTGCTGTCGCAGTGGAACCGGATCAAAGCAAGTGAACACAAGAGTAACCCAGCACAGACCTCTGCCATCAAGAGCACGGCTTCCGGGCCCAGTCCACTGCGTAATGCGGTTGATTTACAGACCGCCGCTTCGAAAGTCGGCTTCGATTGGGACAGTATTAGGCCGGTATTTGAAAAAGTGGCCGAGGAACTTGGAGAAGTAGATCAGGCATCCGCCGTCGGGCCAGAACGTTCGGAAGAGGAACTTGGCGACCTTCTGTTTACGGTTGTCAATTTGTCGCGCCACCTGCGTGTAGACCCCTTACTGGCGCTCAATGGCGCTAACGAACGCTTCCGACGCAGATTCCAAGCTCTAGAGCGTCGAGTGCGAGACGCTGGTGAAACAATCGATGAGATGACCTTACCAGAATTAGACCGCCACTGGGAGGAAGTGAAGCGCGCAGAAAACCGTAAGCCAATGACTGCAACAGGCCGTGCCGCCGCTAGCAGCATTCCAACTGATAGTAACCCGGTCCATAATGCGGAGCCGCCGTAAGACAAAAAGGTCAAGGGGATGCCCGTTATCGGCATAAAGCCCGTCGCCATCCCAACATTAACCACCAGATGGACGAGGAACATACCGACGATACCGGCGGATAAAGCCACAGAGAAGTCGTCTCTGGCACGTTGGCAGATCGCTATTGATCGCAGAAGGATTACGGAAAAAAGAGCCAATACTGTCGCCACACCAATGAAACCCCATTCCTCAGCTATGATAGAGAAAATGAAATCGGTGCTCTGTTGCGGCAAATACTGATAATGACTCTGGGTTCCTCGTAGGAATCCCTTTCCAGCAAATCCTCCAGAACCCACCGCTGTCATCGACTGAATAATATTCCACCCAGCTCCACGGGGATCAGCCCAAGGATCCAGAAATACTGCTAGTCGAGCAATATAATGCGGCTTGAGAGCAACCCGTACCAACATCGCGCCGACTACACCGCTAAATGCGATCAAAGAGAAATAACCGATCCAATACAGCGGTCGACTATGGCTCAACCAGTAACCAGCGAATGCCAGAGCAACTATTGCCAGTAGAGAACCTACGTATAACCTTGCTGTGCTATAGTCCGCCAGTGCTGTTGCCACCATATGCAGCAGCCCGTCCCCGCTAAGGAATGGTAGTGCTGCGATGGAAAAAGCAATCAGAACTACCCCTGGTATGAACACCAAGTGACGCAGCTCGGCACCGGCCACCAACGCAGCAACCAGGAATATCGGCATGTATACAATCGCCGTTCCCATGTCGTTTTGTAGAAGGATCAGTCCGATCGGTAGCAGAACAATCAACAACCCAAGGGCAAAGCGTGGCATCTCCTTAATTCCGTTACCAATTCCAGCGAAGTAGGCAGCAAGAAATGCTACTGTAGTAATCTTTGTAAACTCTGACGGCTGGATACCAAAATTCCCTATGCCAATCCAAGCTCTGGCCCCGTTTACCTCCCTACCAAACGCTGCAGTAAGCACAAGCAATAACAAACCGAACAAATAAAAGTATGGTGCGACTGCCTGCAGCCAACCGACCCCAGCGTTGGCCATTACCGCCAATAATGCAAACCCAGTAAGTGCCCAGACGATTTGCTTGATCCACTCTCGAGAAAATGACTCGCCAGCTGAATCGATGCCAGAGGAATATACAAACAAAATGCTAATCCCCACTAACATACCAATGGAAACCAGCAGCAGCGTCTCGCTTGGGAGCTTACTACCGATCACTGCCCTTGTTGCCTCCGCATTTCCAGGTCTTCCGGCTCGCCAATTAACGAATACATAGGCGTGAGTGGCTGTAAACTCTCCAACGTCGTCTCATAGTCCTGGTCGGCGAATATACCGTGGAACAAGATATTAGCAACCTTTGGTGCCCACCATTCCCACACGTCGTCAGCTTCCGCAAGGACGACCACTACAACCTGCTCATTTGCTGGTGCATCAGCAGGCGCAAAGGCAGCAAACCATGAACAACGCACTGTTTTTCATATCCAAGAATATCACAGAAACGCT
>CAZTZA010000005.1:4333-14381 GCA_964618015.1 uncultured Spirochaetaceae bacterium
ACCTCTTCGTCACCCTGAATAGACCTGACCTGGGCCGTTCCAGTCTTGCCACCTAATGTCACAGCTGGCGTCGTCATTGCCACCGCTGGAGTACCGTCAGTCACCGTATAACGCATCGCTTCGCGCAGAAAGGCAAAGGTCTCCGGATGCAGATCGACGGTAAATAGTGGCTTCGAAGCATTCTGACGCACAAGTGATCCATCGATACCACTACGCACCTCTTTTACCAGGTACGGGCGATAGACCGTACCCCCATTGACAATTGCAGCCACTATATTGGCGATCTGTAGCGGTGTAGTAGTAATAAATCCCTGTCCTATTGAAAAATTTATGGTGTCGCCGCCAACCCAAGGAACACCCTGATCCTGCTCTTTCCAAGTCGGAGTCGGAACGAATCCAGCCACCTCCCCAGGAAGATCTATACCAGTGATCCTTCCTAGGCCGAAAGCCCGTGCATAACTGGAAAGCTGTTCCACCCCCAATTTGTCACCAGATTTGTAGTAGTAGATGTTGCATGATTGAGCTAATGCCTCGCGCAGATTAACGTTACCATGCCCTTCTTCTTCATGGTCCTTCCAATGCCGGTCACCGTAGTACCAGGACCCATGGCAGAAGATCGTGTCCCTAGAAGAATAGGGACCCTCTTCCAGAACCGCAGCAGTCATAATCAGCTTAAATAGCGACGCTGGTGGATAGGCTGATCGAATTGCACGGTTGATGAATGGATAGGAGGAATCCAGTGACAATTTCTGTAATGTTTGAGCTCCATCGACACCACGGAACGAGCCCGGGTCAAACCACGGGTAGGAGACCATCGCCAGAACCTCACCAGTTGATGGTCGCAAAACTACCACTGCCCCATTGCGCTGTGCTAGAGCTTGCTCAGCCAACAACTGAATGCGGGAGTCTATAGTGAGCACAAGATCATGTCCCTGTTGAGGCGGCCGTCCCATTTCATCAAATTCTAACGTACGTTCGCGCACATCAACTTGCCGAAAGCGCATACCATCGTCGCCTCTCAGGAGGTCATCAAACTTTTTCTCTATCCCGCTCTTTCCGATCGTGTCACTGCGTTGATATCCCTGATTAAAGAGCACCTGTAGTTCCTCGACTGTGATGTCGCCAACGTAACCAATAACATGTGACAGTGAACTAAGATCACTGTAATCTCGAACCGGTTCATTGCGCCAACTAACCCCCGGAAAGTGGCCAATCCTCTCACCTACAAACGCCACAGAGAAGGAATCAACACCATCAAGTAACTCTATCTTGCGGAATAGATGCCGTTGACTATGATCTACACGACCTGCCAGAAATTTCGGGTCAACCTCAAACACTGCACCAAGGTCAGCGAACAGATTATCTAATTCTCCGTCAGGAACCTCAGCTGGGATGATGTCGATGGAGAAGGCAGGACGATTTGCTACTATCGGTCGAGTGTACGTGCGATCATAGATCAGCCCACGCTGAGCAGGAACGATGCTAGTACGCATAGCCACCCTCTCTGCTCGCTCTTCAAATTCAATGGTCTTAAAAACTTGTAGCACGAATACGTAAGCACCCATCCCAATAATTAAAAAGAGCACTACAATTCGTAGTGCAGAAAGACGAATACCGCTTGAAGATCCCCGGAGTGATGTATCGTTCACTGACCTGTCCGACTACGCACAAGCTGATTCCGTGAACGGTGAATGAGCACTGGAAGGGAGCTCAGAAGGACGTAAAGAGCTGGGGCAATTGCGCAATTGAGCGCCACCTCTATCAGAAAGGAGTCAGAAAAGACACCGTAGCGAGTTGATATCGAGAATACTATCGAAAGCAGTTCAACGACGAGCGTTTTCATCACAGTAGCTACCACTGCAACCGCCGAAGGTAACAGTAGTCGATCCATCATCACTAAACCCTCCAGCTTGCCGCATAGAAAGCCGACTACGGTCCGGATCATTGCGGTAAAGCCAAGTGGTGACACGCTAATCGCATCCTCCAGTAACCCAGAGAGAAATCCAGAAATTTGACCAGACATTTCACCCCTATTCATTGCAACCAGCGCAATGATCACCAGTGCTAAATCTGGCTTCACGCCACCGATTGCTACCCATGATAAAAGCGTAGAACTCAGAACTGACGCAGTTGCCGCAATGCCCGTTGTAATTACAATTACACGTGTGTCACTCATCCGGTTGTCCCGCGGGAGGTAATACGACGACATAGTCCAACTGGCTGAAATTAATTAGAGGTTTGACGATGAGTTCAATAGAATCTCCGTGTTCCCCCTGGTATAAACCATGTACCCGCCCGACGTAGATCCCGCGCGGATAAAGGCTTCGTCTTGTACTTGACGTCATTAAGCTATGCTCAAAAATAAATCCCGAGGTGATGACCAGATCATCTATTTCAATTTCTTCCTGCGCCCTGAGGGGTACGTAGCGCATGATGAGTTGACCGCCATTTGGATCACCCATGATTATCCCGTCGTAACGAGTACGTTGTAGCCGAGCCATAACATAGAATGAGCTTTCTATCACTGGCTGCACTATCGCCGTAAAAGGACCGGACCAGGCTACACGACCAACTAAAGCCTGAAACCCGTCAGCAGTAGCAACCACTGGGGCGTCCTTTTGCACCCCTGCTGACAGACCACGATTAATTGTGACGGTCTCGAACAAACTCCCCGGATCGCGTCCAATAACCGCCGCAGGAATCGAACCTGTAGGAACACTATTAGCGAGCTGAAGCAGTGCGGTCAGTTGCTGATTTTCAGTAGCAAGTTGGACCAAGTCTCTAGATTGTTGCTCCATAACTGCTACCTGAGCACGCAGTTGATGGACTTCCTCACGACTACGTCGAAGTTCGTCGATAGAATTGACTGTACCGCTAACCCAACGACTCACTGAGCTAATCCCTGCTTGCAGTAACGATAACAATCCAGCCCGGCCCAACGACGGGAACACCCCCACCATAATCAGTCCAGTAACGATCAAGGCCAAGAAAACGACGGCCGATCGATGACTATTAATGAAGGGACGGACGTCGGCCACGGAACCCGGGTTAGGTCAGAATCTCAGTGCCGTACGATTGATCATCGGAAATACCGCTGACCAACACGAGTGTTCTCAAAGTACTTACCAGCGCCCAGCGCAACGCACAACAGGGGCTCTTCAGCAAGAAGCACCGGCACGCTAGTTTCTTGACCGATCAAGCGCGGCAAACCACGCAGTAACGAACCACCACCAGTCATCACGATACCACGCTCGACGATGTCGGAGGCAAGTTCCGCCGGCGTACGACCCAGCGCACGTTTGATCTCCTCAAGAATCTGGTGTGTCGGTTCCTGCAGGGCCTCGCAAACCTCAATCGAATCAATCTCTAGCCGCCGCGGCAAGCCAGTTATCGCGTCCCTCCCTTTAATCTCCATACGAGCAATTTTTTGATCCGGGTCGGCATTGCCGATCTCGATCTTCAGCTTCTCCGCCGTTTCCAGTCCGATGAGCAAATTGTGCACGGTACGGACGTGTTTGATAATCGCCTCATCAAACTCATCTCCGCCGACCCTGATGGCATTCGACACTACCATACCGCCGAGAGATATCACTGAGACCTCGGTGGTACCGCCTCCTATATCACAGATCATATGACCCGCTGGCTCCATGATGGGAAGATCAGCGCCAACTGCAGCAGCAATTGACTCCTCTATTACGAACACCTCTCGAGCACCTGCCTGCTCTGCACTTTCTTGCACCGCTCTCTTTTCCACCTCGGTCGCCCCGGCTGGAATACCAATGACCATGCGAGGCTTAACGAACCAGCGCCGAGGGATCACCTGCATTATAAAATGGCGAATCATCTGCTCGGTCATCTCAAAGTCGGCAATTACACCGTCCCTGAGTGGACGCACCGCCTCTATGTTTCGTGGCGTTTTCCACAACATCCGTTTCGCCTCTGTGCCCACATCCACCACTTGTTTCGTGTCATGGTCTATAGCTACTACCGACGGCTCAGACAACACGATGCCTTTGCCCTTTACATGCACGAGCGTATTGCAGGTACCGAGATCGATACCAATGTCTGAGGACAAGCTATTGAATAAAGGCATCAGATAGTACCACCTCCAAGTCAACGGTCGTCTTAATCACAGCATTCATTAGTTCAGCCGATCGAATGCGCCACGATGTCCCGAGTCTAACTTTAGGGCTCGACGCCATTCGGCACGCGCACGAACAAAATCACCTTGCTCTGCATAAGACTCACCAAGATAGTAGTGAGCATCTGCAGAGCGATCGTCAATAGCTATTATCGCCCGATATTGTTCCTCCGATTGCTGGGATTCACCCAAACTGCGATAAACGGCAGCAAGTTCGTACCGTGCCCGCTGTGTTATCCCTACATCTTCGGAAAGGTCAATCGCCTGGATCAGATGTTCCCGTGCCGCGGCGATCTCTCCTTTATCTACCAGCATCGTCGCCACCTTTAAGTGCAGCAAGTCTGATGGACGGAGCTCAAGCGCATGTCGAAAGTACTCCAAGCCTCGCACATCACCCAGTCCAGCATATGCTAGTCCCAGATATTCGTAAGTGTCCACAGCATCATAACCGAACTTCAAGGAAGCCTCTAGATATCGCACAGCAAGATCGTAGTAGAAGTAGCCCCTATGATAATAGGCCTTACCCAGTGCGTAATGAGCAGCCGGCTCTGACTCAATAATTTGGGTATCCAGTAGCGCCCGACGGAGTGAAACCACGGCTGTTGCAAGTAGCTCTTCACTTCTCTCACCATTTCCCTCGTTGAAAGACGCAACGGCGCTTGGCGAAATCGATCCGTAGAGTGCAGCCACTCCCCGGATCAAGTTTGCCTCCGGATTAAGCGGTCTCTTGGATAACATGCGTGCTGCAACATCTCCGGCTTCTGCAAAACGACCTTCACTAACAAGCTCCCGCATGTTGACCTCAGGGCCTGGTTGCGTCCAGTCAGAGAAAACACGGTCAGCACGCAGTAATCCTCCGAGTCCACCAGCACTTGCGACCACAACGAACGCAATAAAGACCCATCTACGCCGCCTTACTGATCGTCGATCTACCCTTGACCTCAGGCGAGGTCCACGTGAAGGCCTTACTCGTGCCTTTGAGAGAGGAGGCGGGCCGATAAGCCGGGTTCTGTTCACCCCAGAACGAACGGAACCGCTCACACGGCGCAATCGTAACCGGCGTGGGCCATCATTCATCTGGCGCACGGTACGGCGCCTCATAGCACCGACAGTACGCTCAAGCAGCCTACCCGCGGGTTTGAGAACCTCGTCCTCAGCGGACGTAGCCTCACGTAGCGAACAACCCAACCCGCTGCTTGGCTTTGCTCCGAGCGAGGTTTGCCATACCTCCAGCGTCGCCGCTGAAGTGGTGGGCTCTTACCCCACCTTTTCACCCTTACCGGAACCAAAACCCCGCTTAGAGGAATCATTCCGGCGGTCTGTTTTCTGCGGCACTCTCTGTCACCCACGCAGTAAAAACGTGAATGCCCGGGAATTACCCGGCGCCCTGTCCTACGGAGCCCGGACTTTCCTCCACACTCATTCGAGTACAGCGATGGCCGACCCGCCTCCTGTAACCACCACGATAGCTCATTAAACTCTCCTCGAACACTGTCTGTCCGTCTGAGCCAGCGCCAGATCGTAGATCTACAGGCAGGGAAGGCGGTCAATCGCCCTCGGCCTCTTGGTCAACTTCATCTGCTTCATGCTCGTCGTCGGCTTCGTCATGCTCGGCAGGCGCGTCATGCCCGTCATCCTCGTCATCCTCGTCATGCTCATGATGTTCGTCATGTTCGTCATGTTCGCCGGTTCCGCCATGTTCGTCCCCCTGGTCTTGGAGATCGAACGACTCAGCAACATCCAAGAACAAATCTTCTTCATCTTCATTTCCGTCATCTTCAGCAGCGAAGAAGCCAGGCTCGTCGTCGAACACTTCGATTTGATTCTCAGATTCGTCCTCGTCCGGTGGGTTCTGATAGAAAACGAGCCGGCCGTGAGTACAGAACAGTACTTCCGAGGCACTACGAACGCGGTTTACAAAGTGGGCCGGAAGATTCATGTAGCAGCCCGTGCAGCAGTTTCCTTCAAGAGGAACGATGCCGTAGCCTTCAGTTGAACGCACAATCCGCTCGAACTTGAACAACAACTCCTCGTCTAGGTCTTTAGAGACCCTTTTTTCCTCTTTCTCTAGGGCGTTAAGCTTCTTTTTGCGATCAGAGAGCTCGGCCTTAAGACGGGACTCCTCTTCGCTTACGATGCCCTCATGTTTCGCAATCGAATCAGCCTCCCGAATTAACTCCTCGGAAATTTGCTCGAGCCGTTCCTTCTCTTCCTCTAATCCCCGTCGGAAATCCATCTCGCGATCAGCAGCGTCTCGAATCTGCTTATCCAGCGCCTCGTACTCGCGCTGGGTGCGGATCTGGTCCATCTGCCCTTCATAACCTTCGCGTACACGCTCCGACTCCAGCGCATTTGCCCGTAAGCTTTCAATCTGCTCTTTAGCCGACTCCTGCTCTTCGTTATGCTCAAGATATGTGCGTCTCAGTTGATCGAGCACTTGGTTCTTTGTCGATAAAGACTTAGGCAACTCCTCAACTTCCGCCTCTATGATGTGCTTCTGGTGCAGCACATCCTGAAGGAGGCGCAGTTTGTCCAGAGTTTCCTGGACCTCGTGCGTCCCGGTGCTCACTTGTTCGATACTCACGCTCCCTCCGTCATTCTTCAAGATAATCCCTTAGCCTCATGCTACGCTTTGGATGACGTAGCCGCCGAAGAGCCTTCGCCTCGATTTGGCGAATGCGCTCTCTAGTTACGTTGAAATGCAGCCCAACCTCTTCTAGGGTCAAAGAATACCCGTCTTCCAGGCCAAACCGCATCCGCAACACGTCCTGTTCCCTCTCTGGAAGAGTGCTCAACACTTGTTGCAACTGATCTTGTAGCATCGTGAAGACACTAGAAGAAGACGGATTCTCTACATCCTTGTCTTCTATAAAGTCGCCTAGCAAAGAGTCCTCTTCCTCTCCAATCGGAGTCTCCAGAGAAATCGGCTCCCGCGCCACGCTTTTAACCGCCTTAATCCGAGCTAACGACCAGCGCAGCCGATGAGCCACCTCCTCATCGGAAGGCTCCCTTCCAAGTTCTTGCATGAGTTGGCGTGATTCGCGCACTACTTTGTTAATTTGCTCGATCATATGCACAGGAACACGAATAGTACGAGCCTGATCAGAAATTGAACGAGTAATCGCCTGACGAATCCACCATGTCGCATAGGTAGAGAACTTATAGCCCTTTCGATATTCGAATTTCTCTACAGCCTTAATCAAGCCAATGTTTCCCTCTTGTACCAGGTCGAAGAAGTGTAACCCACGGTTAGTGTATTTTTTTGCGATGCTAACCACTAGTCTTAAATTAGCCTGAATCAATCGATCCTTAGCCCCTTTAAGCAAGAGTTTGCCTTCCTCCAGGCGGCGATTCATCGATAGAACATCATCAGCAGGGCGTTCAAAAACTACCTCGATCGCCCGGATGTCGGCCAACTGACGTTCGTACCTAGTTACCAAGGTACGAATATTGTCTGACCGCAATCGAGTCGTAACCTCTAGCTTTGTTCGCTCGGCGGAACGAGACAGCTTACGCTTAACTGAACGCAGCTCTCGTGGGGTACTGATACGCAGCCGCCGTTCGATTCGCTCCTGCTTACGCTGAAGCGACCCGAGTCGGCTAGCCGCGTCAGCCAGGCGGCTAGATAGTAAGTTAACCTCATCTTGGTGCAGCTCAACTTTGGCTAACAGCGCCTGCAGCTTACCGCGCAGCGTTGACAACTGATCATCCTCAAAAAGACTGCTATCACCTGCCTCAAAAACACCAGTCTCGTGGCCCACTAACATCTGCTTATGCTCCATATAGACCTTTAGAAGCGGATACATCTCCTGTACCGCCTCATGATAAAAAGCGTTAACCCGACGACGATCAGCAAGCAGTTCTGAAAGCTCTCTCTTGGTTAGATTGAGTTCGCGCGGGTCCTTAGTTGAGCGAGCACGCTCAGCAATATCAAAAAACTCCGGGAGTGTCGCGCTACAGCCCTTAATCACATCGTGGATGGTATTTTCTCCCATTTCCATCCGCTTTGACAGAATCACTTCCTGTTCCGCAGTAAGCAGATTCTCTCTACCGATCTCGCGCAGGTAGAGCCGGATCGGGTCGTCAACTGCCGTCTCTTTGTCATTGTTATAAACCAAATGTCTCTTGGCGGCAGCGGCAGCCTGATTCAGATCCTCTTCAGTGACATCATCACCGGCCTCTTCATCCTCAAGCTTGACACCGTTTTGCTCCAATAGTGCCGCAACTTCGTCTATTCGATCCGAATTAACAATCTGGTCAGGGAGGCGATCACTAACCTCCTCGTAGCTGATACTCTTTTTCTGTTTCGCGTACTCGAGTAGGCTGACAACTAAAGGATCAGTCAATAGGTCCGACATCTACCCTTACCCTCTTTAACTTCTCCAACTCGGAATCAAGGAACATCTTCTCCTCAAGAAGATCTCGTACTGAATAATCGGACGACCGTTCATCAGTGCCTTCCTCTTGCCTCATCAGTGACTCGATCGTACGACGTCGACGCTCCAGGGCACCAACTTTCAGTCTACGGGCTCCGTCATCCAGAACTTCATTTGGATTTACGGTGAACTCACGCTCCGAAAGATTGCGTATTACCATCAAGCGCAACTCTTCATGTTCCAACTTGGATAGCAGACCATCCGGAGAGGTGTCTCCCTGATAAGTACACTCCTGTAAAGCAAGAAACAACTCCCTCGCCAGCGAGTCCTGCAGATCGTTGGAAGTCAATCGGCGCTGCACCCGATCGAACTTATCCCGGTTAGCTGCAGCCGCAAGCATAAACGCCATCTCCGCGGAACGTGACACCGAGTCTTCATGTTCACGCGGACCAATCGCCCGACGCGGCACAGACCGTCGACTCGTGCGGCGTCTAAAATCCCGCAGGACACTATCGTGACTGACCTCCAGCACATCGGCGAGGTCGCGAAGCAGCGCCTCACGCTTCAATTCTGAGCGAACATTGGTGAGATACGGAAGCAACTCCCGGAATGCCTGCTCCTTACCATCTGCCCGTCGCAGATCACGCTTAGATACGGCAAGTCTCAGAAGGTACTCGTAGGATAATATAGGGGATGCGAGGGTAGCTTGCAACCGGTTGCCTGCCTTACGTTCGATATAATCGGCAGGATCCAATCCTTCCTGAAGCGTAACCACCGAGGCCTGGAGCTCAATTTCCTCTAGTACGCTGATAGCGCGTTTCGTCGCAGCGATCCCGGCGTCATCAGCGTCCATCACCAGCCGCACATCGGCAGTGTATCGCGACAGTACCTTGGCATGCGCATTACGCAGCGCAGTCCCGAGTGGAGCCACGGCCGCCTGCTGTAACCCATCCAGCGCCATCACATCAAGATACCCCTCTACAACGTAAACCATACCAGTCTGCTTTATTCGATTACGTGCCTCCGCCAGTCCGTAAAGAAGTTCACCCTTACGAAAATACGCTGTTTCAGGAGTATTTAGATACTTCGGACCCTCACCTAAAGCACGGCCGCCGAACGCAACCACCTCACCTCTGGCAGTTGAAATCGGAAAGATTATCCGATCGCGAAACAATGAAAGCATGCCTCCGCGACCACGTGTAAACAAACCCGACCGCATCAGAAACTGGTCACCATAATTGTGACGCTTCAGAAAGCGATATAGCCAATCGGAATCTCTCGGTGCGTACCCAACATGATAGCGGGCCAGCACCTCCTCACCGATTAATCTTCTATCAAGATAGCCCCGAGCCGAGCGGCCCGCATCAGTGTGTAGGAGTATATGATGAAAACTCTCGGTCAACCGACGATAGAGCTCTATATAGCTCTGGCGCTCGCTACCTTCGGATCTTGATACTTGTTCCACCTGAATACCGGCACGCTCGCATAGGAGAGCAAAGGCTTCCGGGAAGTTGAGTTTCTCGATATCCAT
>CAZTZA010000005.1:14391-16102 GCA_964618015.1 uncultured Spirochaetaceae bacterium
GAAGAACATGTTCTTGTCAGGCGTAACGGTAAAAGAGGGCGTTTTTTCGGTATGAAAAGGGCAAAGACCCCTCAACCTGTTGCCACTGCTCTTCAGCCGCACGTAGTCCCCGACTACAGCATCAATCCGTAGTCGCTCATTCAGCTCTTCAATCTGATGCTGCGAAATCACGGGATCGGTACCGCAAATACAGAGTCGTCGTTTCTCAGCTGGTTACACCCTTCAGGTAGAAGAACTTGGCATCGTTATGCTCGTCAAGATCTTGTGAGAAGTAATGCTCTCCAGTCTCTGGATCCTTCAGCACGAAATACCAATAGTTGCTATCTACTGGGAAAAAGGCAGCTTGTAACGCTATAGCCCCCGGATTGGAAATTGGAGCAGGAGGGAGCCCATGCCACATATAGGTATTGAACGCAGATTCAACCTGCAGATCCTCATAGGTAATTACCTTAGGATGCTGTTTACCTTGGAGTTCAGTCAGCACATAAGCGATAGTGGCGCAAGACTGCAAACCAATATCAACCGACAAACGGTTGACAAACACAGACGCGATCAAAGCAGCTTCTTCCGGGCGCTGATACTCACGTTCGACGATAGAAGCCAGAATGATAGTTCCGTGAAGCTCATCTGGCTTGATACGTTCAAAGTCCGGTTGTAAAACAGCGAGTTGACGAAAGAAATTGTTCGCCATGTGGCGCACAACATCAACGGCTGGGTAATCACGCGGAAAGTGATAGGTATCAGGGAAAAGATAACCCTCCATGGTCTGTGCCTGAATACCATACTCGCCAATCAACATAGGATCTGCAATCGCCTGACTAAATTCGGCTGACGTGGTGATATCATGCTCCTCCAAACGTTCGCCGATGCGACGTCCCGTCCATCCTTCCGGAATAGTGATACTGACATGTTCTTGATGGCCTGCTAACAATAACGTCAGAAGTTGGCCGGCACGGAGAGAGGTAGAGAGTGAATAGTGACCTGCACGGATCTGACTATCAGCCCCCCTAATTCGCGCCAGCACCCGAAGCATTAGATCCGAACGCACCAAACCCGCATTCGCTAACTGGGCAGCAATCAAACGCAAAGAATCACCAGAGCGAACCGAAAAAGCTATGGATGAACTTTGGTCGCTGGCCTGAGGCGGACCGCTTAGGTGCCTACCAGCAGCAACGACACCCGTCACTAATATAATGACGGCAACCAGAACCCGAATCCCGATACGTCCCATGCCAATCCTCAGACTTACTCTGGTAAGTCAATGTAACGAGTTCTATACTATAGGCAAGCGTACCTATAGGTTACGTTTTGAACGCTGTCAGGGCTCGGTTAGCGGCTCGGAGTGACGCCGTGATAACCAGTAATCTATTTCCACTGCGTGTCGGATTGGACCCTGCCCCATTCCCGGACAAGAATCGGAGGCCTCAGACCATGCTTCCGGGGAAAACAAATGTGCGTCCCAGAACGGAAAACTACGGCACTGTAATGGTCTCGACTCATATACCGTACAGGAACCATGCTCCCAGAGGCTGCAGTCGTAATTCTCCTTCTCCGTAAGGCTGATCCGACGCACCCCGCCGACATCGACGGTCCTACAGTAGAGTTCAGTGAACTCTGCGACTGTCACCGACTTTGCCTTCGCTAACTCTTCCAAGTCACGCTCCGAAAGAAACACATACCCCGGTTCAACGCGACAACACTGATGACAACG
>CAZTZA010000005.1:16112-50472 GCA_964618015.1 uncultured Spirochaetaceae bacterium
GGAGAGAAGGATTCGAACCTTCGAAGGCACATGCCAACAGATTTACAGTCTGCCCCCTTTGGCCACTCGGGAACCTCCCCACTGTCAAGGCGCCGAATGCTCGCTCAGCCAGCGCCGGGTGTCAATACAAAAAACGAAAATAGGTATTCAGCCACCTGTCGGGATCGAACCGACTACCTCAAGATTACAAATCTTGTGCTCTACCGATTGAGCTAAGGTGGCGGTGCTCCCCTTCTCCTATCACAGAGCGCACCCACCGGTCACGAGCTAACCGAATCATTAAGGTCCGGGCGGAGCATTTGCGCACCTTCAAGATAAACTGGCACTGGCGTTCGACCACTTTTACTACGGTAGGTAAGGAGCAGTCGAATGATTCTTCCAATCTGCCCGTCGACCACGGCCTCCTGCACACAGAATAGAGGAGCGTCATGATAGCCGTTCGCACGGACTGCAGTTGCAGGATTGGCCCGGGTCAAGTCCACTGTCAAAGAAAAGACAATGCTTATAATCTCATCTCGCGCCACCGAATTCTTGCTAAGCACCGCTTCTAATAGTCGAAGACCAGAAGATTTGATCATATCGGATTCGTTAGCGCTAACCTGGATTGCACCCCGCACAGCTAATGTCATCGATTTAGAGTAGGTGAACGGGTAGTGCCGGCGAATCGCCGAGCAGGGCTGAAATTATCCTTAAAGAAGCTAGCAGCAGCAGAGCCGCTGCAGCAGCCAAAAGCGACAGAATAGTCGGTACTGCAGCGAACCGCCAACGGCCGGCGACCGTATGAACCATATAAAGAAAACATGAGCAAAGCATAAATGCGGCGGAAAGCACGAGCCATACCTCCAAAACACCCAATAGCCAAAATAGCGTTGCATCCTCAAAGCGTTGCGCCGTGCCAAGTGCGTATAAAAATAATAGCAATAAGGAACTTAGAAACAACACTACCGCAATTCGACCTATCGAAGGAGCGATCGTCGGCCGCTTAGAAATTGCCTGCTTTTCAGTCACGATATATGCCCTTTACGATATACTGCATAGTGTGAAGATTGCCATCATAATTATCCTGGCTGTTTCGGTAGCTATAGTATCGTTTTTCTTCGGCTGGGTAGAGTTGGCGCTCCCGGCTGGTACTCACGGCATAGCCTTTACTAAGTCTGGCGGCTGGGACAAGTCGCCTGTCGTCCCCGGAGGAGTAACTTGGCGTTGGGAGCGATTAATCCCAACCAACATGACTCTGTATAAATTTGATCTGACCCCCCGAGTGGTAGAAGGGAGTATCAGTGGAGCACTCCCTTCCGCAGACCGCTATGCCGCAGAGATCGACATCGATCCATCGCACTTCAACTATGATCTAAGGCTCATTTGTCAGCTAAGACTACGTGCCGAATACCTTCCTCAACTAGTAGCTGAATCAGATCTACGCCCTGACAAGCTTTCAGCCTTGTACCAACAGACGGCATCAGCAGCGGCCGCCGCTGCGGTTACCGAGCTGCTCTCAGAAGAGATGCCAACACCATCCGTATCCATAGAAATGCTTGGGGACCAAGTACGACAATGGATCACCTTCAACCATCCTGAAATAGACGTGGTAAAGATCGACCTGATCCCTCATTCGCTCCCAGACCCTGACCTTTACCTGCAAGCCAAAGCAGCATTCGCGTCTCGCATCGACTCCCAGCAGCACGCCCGTTTGGCGGTTTTGGACGAGATGGCACAGGCGCGTGAACAAGCTATTCAGCGGCTTGATTTGCTACAGATGTTCGGAGTTGTTCTAGATGATTTTCCACATTTGGTTGAGCTGCTGAGCAGTGACCCTCACCTTCTTAGTCAGGTGCTCCAGCAGGTTATGGGGGTAGCGGAGAATCCGTCGAACTAAGCATCCGCACCATCAGGACTGCACCCGACACCACATGTACTTTAAAAGGTGTGCTGGTAATAATATTGCTAACGCCTCCTTCTCCAGGAGTCCAGCGCATGTCATCTAGCGGCCAGCGAAGCCCTTGTGAATACTCAATTTCCGCCCCGGCCGACAGAGCCATAAACGAAACGGTCTGGCCAATCAACCCTGCGAAGACATCAGTCCCACGAATTACCTCTACATGTTCGGCAGCCGTGACCCAGCATAGTGATAAAGTCATCCGCTCAAAAAGTCCAACAATATGAAGAATATGATCCAGTCTGCCACCGCCTCCCCCTGCAATTACCACACGATCACAGCCACGTTCCTTGAGTACCTGAAGTCCCAGCTCAGTATCGGTCAAGGACTTGTCACGGGGAAATCTCCTCACTTTCCACTCTGGAAATGAGCAATCTCTCACCGAATCCATATCCCCTACGATGAGTTCGGGCTCGATCCCCAAGGAAAGCGCAAGGTCATACCCAGAATCTGCCGCAACGATCGGTCCGATTGAACTAAGGAAAGGATTTAAGTCGGCTCGACTGGGACCATCACCCCCAGTTAGTAGTAGACCAGTTAGAGACATATGGAAGAAAAGATAACCGCACTTATTATGAAGAACTACCCCACTTACTTGTACAAAAACTCCTGCCACCACAACACCTCCGTTTCCGGTACTCTTCAGCAGAACATCTAATGGAAACCAAGAACGTGCAGCAAACTTTGATGTCATCAGTCCCACATCGAGTACATCGCTTCGCCCGTGTCCTCACTGAATCAACTCATGCCGTCTATCTGGTCGGAGGTGCCGTACGCAATCTATTGATAGGGCGACCACCAGAAGACTGGGATATCGCGACGAATGCCACTCCCCAGCAGGTGCAAAAACTTTACCGACGAACCATTCCCACTGGCATCCATCATGGAACTATTACGGTACTATTTGCCGGCGAGCGTTTTGAAGTAACTACGTTTCGCACTGAGTCAACCTACTCCGACAGTCGCCGACCTGATTCAGTCTACTTCGCTGATTCGATCGACGAAGACCTATCCCGACGGGATTTCACGATCAACGCAATTGCATTCGATCTATCATCCGGAACGTTACACGACCCGCACGGAGGATGCCGCGACCTGTCGGCGAGACGACTGAGAACGGTGGGGAGCTCCTATGAACGTTTTAACGAAGATGGATTGCGTTTATTTCGTGGCTGCAGATTAGTCGCAGAATTAGGGCTAACCGTCGATCAACAAACCGTCCAAGCAATGCGAGATTCGATACTTACTGCGAAACTGGTAGCAAGTGAGCGAATTTGCGAGGAACTACGACGACTACTGACTGCACGCGCCCCATCTGCTGGCCTTCACCTGCTTGACCGAACGGGGCTAATGGGACTGTGCTTCGGTAAACCGGCTGCCTCGACTTCTTCCATCTACTCCGACGAAGAGACTCTCATAGAGCGATATAGTTGCATCGATGAGGTGCCCGTTGACGTTGCGCACCGCTTAGCAATGCTGATGGCCTCGTTCGCAATCTCAAAACCTGATACCGCATCGTCCGCTGACCAGACACGGAAAGTACTCCAACGGCTTCGCTTCCCTAATTCTATAGTTGCTCGGGTGGGAAAAGCGATTGACAGTCTGGCATTCCCGCTCACCGCCGATAGCTCTGATGCCGACATTCGAAGATTACTATCCTCTATTGGACGGTCAGCTGCAGAAGACGCTATCGCCGTACGAAAGATAATCAAAATAATCGACGCAAAACTGGCTAACCGAGTTCGGGCTCAAGCAGAAACCCCCCATCCACTTTCAATTCCAGAACTCTTGATCGATGGAAAAAATCTCCAGGAGGAATTTGGACTTAAGCCTGGCCCAGTAATCGGACGCCTGTTGAACGCCTTGCTGCAAGAGGTACTAGAGGACCCTAGTGCAAACCACCGCAGCGGACTATTAGATAGCGCCAACGCCCTACTTCAGCTAGCGCCGGCGGACTGGCCTGACTTCGAATCTAACGAACATGAATCCGATTCTGCTAAATCTACGTAGGCTATCTGTGCCACACGCTGCTCAGCAGCCTTCTTGTTCTTCCCTTCGGATGGGCCATACGACCGACCGTCCACCAATACTTCCATGACAAAAACCTGATCGTGATCAGGCCCGTAGCGATCAGTGACCCGGTACTTTGGAAAAGAGTGAAACCGCTTCTGCGCCAACTCCTGCAGAAGCGTCTTGTAGTCTCGACGATGTCTTCCAGCAATAACGCTCTCGACCTCCGGCGAGACAATATCCCTTATAAAACGTTCAGCAACTCGCAGGCCGCAATCCAGATGGCAGGCTCCTATAAGTGCTTCTAGCGCATCGGCTAGCAGCGCACTCTTAGAGCGACCCCCTGATCGCTCTTCACCTCTGCCTAGAAGGAGGTACCGATCAATGGCTATCCGACGGGCAATCTGAGATAGACTCTCCTCACTCACGACAACTGATTTCACACGGGCAAGATCACCCTCCGGCAATCCAGCCAGACGCTGATAGAGGAACTGACTGACCACCAACCCCAACACGGCATCACCAAGGAATTCAAGGCGCTCGTTCGATTCCGAACCGGACTCCACGGCATAGGAACTATGACAAAATGCCAAGTTTAAGAGCCTCTCATCATGGAAGCGAACCCCAATGCTACGCTGGAGGTTCTGGAGCTGAGCACGACGCGAGGGCTCTACAGGAGGCAGTTCTTCATGAAAAGTGCTACTAGAGCGGAGCCGCCACTCGTTCAGGCGACTCAACGCTGACACTGGCTACGAAAAAACTACTTAATCTGCGACTCGATGTAGACGAGCGCGTCCTTCACAGTCTCAAATTCGTTGGCCTTCTCATCAGGAATGGTAATACCAAGCTCTTCTTCAATAGCGTAGACAAGCTCATAGGTATCCAGGCTGTCTGCTCCAAGATCCTGGCGAAAAGAGGATTCAAGAGTTATCTTGTCTTCCTCGACTTCCAACCGGTCTGCGATCAATTTCTTCATTTTACTAACAAGTTCTTCGTTCATAGTCGGCACCTCCAAAAGAGAAATATCGGGGTTAGGCTATCTCTTCAGCTTTCAAGACCTGCTTTCCGCGGTAGTACCCGCATTTAGGGCAAACACGATGAAGCAGGACCCTATTACCACAAGTACGACACTCAGCAACCGACGGCGCAGCGATCCGCATATTTACGGCGCGCCTACGCCTGCTACGTGATTTCGATGTTTTACGTGCTGGAACAGCCATATGATTTCTGCGAAATCAATCTATTGTGAAGGATACACGTCTGTCAATATTACGAAATATAACTGAAGCAAATGCTCAGACGGCCCTTAAGGAACTTGCCAATCCGCGACGCCAGTCTGGCACAGAACTTTCCGATTCGTACTGAATACGCTTTCGAATACGTGAACTTCCGCGCATAGGCTCAGTGTTAAAAATGCCAAACTCGCCTCCACCAATATAGCAGATCTCTTCATGAGGATTCAAAGATTCGCGTTCTTGGATTGACTGGATCACGCACTCAAAGTGAGCTGGCTCATCAGTTTCTGGCTCAACGAGCGCATGGACAAGATCATCCACCGGCTCCGAGCAAATTGCACAAGGCGCACCCGCTCCAGTCATTTTCGCTTTACCTTTGATAAATTTATTTTCACGTGATTTAAGTGCCGCCGACCCGTTTCATTTACAGCCCCTACCCACCAGACACTGATTAATCTGGCCCCGTCCTCGATCATCTGTGTTTACTGTTGGTTCTGACATCTCTGTGACACATCGTCAACAAGAGACCCCAGTTGGGTAGTCTTGCGCACCAACACTGATATCGTCTCCAACGCCACTGTACGTCTACGGCTCCTTGGATAAGCTTAGCTTTTGCGCTTACGGAGTCGGCGCTCAGGTACTTTGGCCGCTTTCCCTATCCGTTCCCGTAGGTAAAACAGTTTAGCCCTGCGTACCCGACCGCGGCGCGGCACCTCAAGCTTAGCTATCTTAGGAGAGTGCAAAGGGAAGACACGCTCTACACCAACACCATACGAGATTTTACGAATAGTAAAAGTTGATCGCACGCCCGAACCCTTTTGCGCAATGCAAGTACCCTCGAACACCTGTGTTCGCTCGGTCTTACCCTCAATGATTCGAAAGTGGACACGAACCGTGTCTCCTATACTGAACTCCCCCGCATGAGACGTTTTCTGTTCAGCGTCGAATTCCTCAATTAACTGCTGCATCTTCAATCACTCCTTCGCACTAAGTCTGGTCGCAAGCGGGCGGTTCGGTCAGTCGCCTGCTGGCGACGCCACTCCTGAATCCGAGCATGATCACCAGAAAGCAATACTGGCGGCACCGGAAAACTCCGGAAGACCGCCGGGCGAGTGTACTGCGGATACTCAAGCACGTCGCCCTCAAAACTCTCTTCAGATAGAGAATCAGGCTGAATCACCCCTGGCACCAACCTCGCAACCGTCTCAATGACAGCCATTGCCGCTACCTCGCCCCCTATTAATACATAATCGCCTATAGAGAGCTCTTCGTCGACAAACAAATCGACTACACGCTGATCAACACCCTCGTAACGCCCTGCAAGCAATAGCAAGTCTCGCCCTTCATCAGCCCAGCGTCGCGCGTGATGTTGATCGAAAGGAACGCCACCCGCGGTTAGGTAGACTATTCGCGGCTTTTCCTCTTTCCGAATCAGAACTGATTCGATCGCACGGCTGACTGGCTCAGCCTTCAGCACCATCCCCGCACCACCACCGTACGGACTGTCATCACAGTTTTTGTGGGGAGCATCGCTGTAGTTGCGGATGTTAACTGCATCGATCGTAACCAGACCCCGAGTCACCGCACGACCAATAATGGAAGTTTCTGTAAAGGGAACTAACAGTTCTGGGAACAAAGTTAAAACCGTAAAGATCATTGCAACCTGGCTCCGTCTACAAGTTCGATAACTCCCTCCTCTACGTTTGTAGATAGCACGAAATGACGGTGAAATGGCACTAACACAGTCCGGCCTTCGTCAGTCACCGCCTCTAGCATATCTCCAGCCCCCGCTTCTATCACGGCCTGCACTGTACCCAACACATGACCATTTTGGTGCAACTCACAGCCCGAAAGATCGGCCAGGTAGTACTCGTTTGGACCCAGCGGCGCTGCAAAACACCGCTCCACCCAGATTTCTCTTCCTCTAAGCTCGGCTGCGGAGTCCCGATCATCAACGCCAGAGAGTTTCATCAATAGCGTGGGGACGTTAAGCCGAAATTCCTCTACGTCGTAGGACGCTGAAAGCAGCCCGTGGCCACGTAGCTCCACCACCCCTATTGAGGAAAAATGCTCCACCTCACCGGAGAAACTCTCGAACCGCAAAAAACCATGGACGCCGTGCGCCCGACGAATTTTCCCCACGGCAATCCGTGATTCCTGCCGCGCGCGGCGCCTGCCGCTTTCGCTCATTATTCAGTCATTATTCTCAAGAACGACTCGCTTACCGGTTTTCGTACCGGCGGCGCTCACGATGGTTCGAATTGCCTTAGCGATCCGACCTTGCTTGCCAATGACTTTGCCCAGGTCTCCGTCCGCGACCTTCAACTCGATGATAGTTGACTTCTCGCCCTCCACCACAGCGACGTCAACACCGTCAGGTTCATCTACAAGCGCACGCGCAACGAACTCAACTAGCTCTTTTTCCATCGTTCACCTCCACGGTTCACACATCGGATGCGGATTTCTCTCCTTCAGGTGCTTCTGCAGACTCAGGTGCTTCTGCAGGGTTGGAGACCGCGGCCGCAGAGACATCCGCCTGTTCCTCAGGAATTTTCTCCGGCGCGACAGCTGACTGACCACCGCGTAATTGCTTGTTTAGAATCCTCTTTACCGTATTAGATGGCCTCGCGCCCTTAGAAATCCATTCGTGTATGCGCACTGCATCAAGGACCGCTTGAGAACCCTCTGGCTCAGTTGGCTGGTAGCGCCCTACCTCCTCAATCACTCTGCCGTCACGAGGTCGTCGCGAATCGATAACAACAACCCTGTAAAAAGGGCGGTTCCTTGTACCATGTCGTTTGAGCCGAATTGCTACGCTCATTTCCTTTGCTCCTATATCGAATATGCGTTGTCAGCCACGGGACCACGGAACGCTACGTCCAGCAACCTGAGCGGAGGTAGTCCCACTCGCGAAACCACTCTTCGTCATTTTCCGCATGGTTGCTGACATCTTTTCAAACTTTTTTAGAAAACGGTTAACCGCAATCACTGTCGTCCCACTACCTCGCGCCACGCGAAGTCGTCTCGAAGGTCCAAGAATACGATAGTTTTCCCGTTCGGCCCACGTCATTGATAGTATCATTGCTTCTTCGATCTGTAGCACCCTTTCATCAATCGTACCCTGACCCATTGCAGAGCGAGCTCCCGGAATCTTGTCAAGCACTGATTCTATACTACCCATCTTGCGTAAACCTCGGATCTGCTCCAGATAGTCGGCAAGTGTTAGAGTGGCCGAGCGCGCGCGGCGAAGCGTTCGCTCGGCTTGAGCGCTGTCCATTACCTTTTCGGCCTTTTCCACCAAACTAACTACATCACCCATACCGAGAATCTGCCCTGCAAATCGTTCAGAGTGAAAGAGTTCAAAATCCTCTAACTTTTCGCCAGTGCCAATAAAACAAATTGGCTTACCCGTGACGCCTTTCATCGAGAGAGCTGCTCCCCCGCGCGTATCAGAATCGGTCTTGGAAAGGATCGCACCTGTAATCCCTATCTGGTCGTTGAACCCGCGTGCAATCGTTGCCGCGGCCTGTCCGGTCATCGCGTCGGCAACTAGTAATGTTTGATCTGGTTCGAGTACATCTCTAACCTGTCTAAGCTCCTGCATCAGCATTTCGTCGGCTTGACTACGGCCGGATGTATCCACAATCAATACATCATGCCCTCTCTGACGACCATGAATAACACCCGCTTCTGTTACCTCAGAGGCGTTTTCGAGGTCCAAGGCCGTAAACACTTCTACGCGAATAGCCTTGCCAAGGAGGGCCAATTGTTCAATGGCGGCTGGTCGTGCACGGTCAGCAGCGATTAGCAATGGATTGCGGCCCTCAGATGCCAGACGTCGAGCCAGCTTGGCAGCGGTGGTTGTTTTACCTGATCCCTGCAATCCGAGCAAAAGAACTTTTGCTGGGGTCCCCGTACCAGAAAGATCAAATCCAGTTTCTTCCCCGCCAAGCATTTCAGTAAGACGTTGATGAACAGACCGCGTGAACTGGTCAGTTGCCGAGACTCCCTTCAGACGACGATCGCCAAGGGACTGCTCCACCGTACGGTTGACGAAGCGGCGTACGACGCGCACATTCACGTCAGCTTCAAGAAGCGCGTTTTTAATCTCTGTGATGGCGTCCCGAATGTTTCGCTCTGTGAGCTGCTTACGCGTTGTCACATTCCGGAGCACGTCAACGAGACGTGAGCTCAAGCTATTCTGCATGCGCAGGGGAGGAATATATCGGCCGCTTTTCCGAGCTGTCAATTAATCATTGGGACCAATCGGCCTTACCAGTGGCATAATATAGTGGTTTATATGCGAGATAGGCTGAAGAGACCACTATTACTCATAAGCCGAGTACTCATCGGGGTCGTTGTGCTGGCAGGTATAACAACATGTACGCGCGATTCAACTGCCGGCGCTGATCCTGATTTTCTGCAGGAGTCTATTGACGAACGCAAGGCCATCACCTCACTACAAATCCGCACTTTCGATGAGATCTTTACCCTACTGCGTAGCCACTACGTCTACGGAGACCTGTACGGCGTAGCATGGACTGAACTACGAGAACGCTACCGGCCGTTAGTGGTAAACCTTCTTTCGCGGGAGGATTTCCCAGACACGGTACGACAGATGCTGGCGGAACTTCCCCCAAACGCCGCGAGCTGGACTACGCGCGATCAACGAATCCAACTAGAGCTCACCAACCCCTCAGCATACGAAGGGATCGGCGCCTACGTCGCCTACCGGGACGCTCCTACACCACGCATCATTTTGCTATCGGTAATGCCTGGATCGCCCGCAGCACAATCTGGACTGCGAGCCCATGAAGCAGTGATTGCCGTTAACGACGTCCCCGTTCGTCGTGAAGAAGGACCGGACGCGGTCTCGCGTATCCGAGGGCCAGCAAACGAACCAGTAATCCTAAAAGTAAGTTCGATCGAGCGCTCTACACGTAACGTCACTGTAATCCGGCGTCGAGTAGACCTTTCTGATGTACCAAACCCGCTTACTTACGGCCTCCTAGGGTCGGGTCGAGTTGGCTATCTATTATTTCCACGAGTACCGTCCGAAACCTTAGTATCCGACGCTGTGCGCAGCCTTGAAGCGTTTACCTCCTCTGGTGATGTGTCAGGTATTATCATAGATCTTCGTATTGCCAGCGGAGTACGTTGGCCGCTTGTACCGTTGCTATCATTATTCTCTGACGGTGACCATGGGCAGATCTATACTACTGAAGGCTCTCAATTGATTACTGTCGAAGGATATGACCTCAAAGGTTCACAAAGGATACCTTTAGTTATACTGATTGGACGAGACACGGAAGGGCTTCCAGAAGTGATGGCCGCGGCCTTACAGGGACGCCAACGGGCCACGATAATTGGCCAGCAGACGATGGGTAACGTGGAAAGCTTTGTGGATTTCGTCCTCCCAGACGGTTCCCGATTGAGCGTAATGACCAGCGCATATCTCTCTCCTTCAGGTCAGGAAGTGGGAATTGACGGCGTACAGCCTGACTTACGAGTGTCTCTCGACTGGGATCAAATTTCTGAAAGCAACGACCCTGTCCGCACAACTGCACTTTCCATGCTCCGAAGTGGTTCTGGATAACACGTTGATAGTACGATTGATGATCCTTACACACAGGCTGATACTTACCGCCACGATCGGGGCGGTACTATTGGTCCTGGGCTGCCGTCTCCCAGACACTAGTGAGCAAAGCACACTGATGGGGTCCTTGGAACGAAAATCAGGACGTATTGTCTACATGGGTATCGACGGTAATATCTGGGTATCTAACCAGGCTGGCGGTGCCAGACAGCAGATTACTACCGACGCTGGTGCATCAGAAAACGCCTCACGTGTTTATCAGACACCAATCTGGTCTCCAGACGGTTCACATGTCGCTTATGTAGGAATCGACACTTTTCAGGGACAACCCTCTGGCCGGGTGCTCACAACACGCGCAGACGGTACCGGAGCGCGCGCTATCTCCACCGGACCGCGTCTGCCAGCTAATCTCTACTGGTCGCCGGACAGCCGAAAGCTCAGCTTTCTTACGACAGCCGGCGACGGTGGAGGATTTCTTCTCCTGAATTGGCAGCCGGCGACCACAATACCAGTTCAGATCCTAGACGCAGGCAGGCCACTTTTTTGGGCTTGGTCTCCCGATAGCACTGGTGTGGCTGTGCACTCTGGATCAGTTCGGACTACCGGCCGGCGCATATCATTCCTTGAAGTAGGCGCAACGGTAATAGAGAGTGGACTCTCCCTACAGCCGGCTGAGTTCCAGACACCTGCATGGTCACCTGACGGCTCGGGTGTAGTTTTAGCTACCAACGCCGACAGTGGTCTTACAAATCTGATCATAGCCGACCGGGAACGACGCGACCGTCATGAAGTGATCGCCAGTGCTCGGGGCGCGGTAAACTTCCTATGGTCACCCGACGCCACCTCGATCGGCTACATCTCCCGCCAACAAGAATTAGAATCGGTAGTGAGCCGTCTACATCTTCGAGAAATTGCTAACGGAAGAGAGACGATCCTGGAAGAGGACAGTATATTCGCTTTCTTTTGGTCGCCGGACTCCCGCTTAGTCGCCTACTTCGTACCCTCGGTAGTGTCACAAAACGAGGGTACTGATCAGGCCGTCGTCTTAACCCTCCGTGTTTACGACCGAGAGCGAAACTCAACCGTGGACATTGAAACCTTCGTGCCAACTCCACAGTTTATAGCAGTAATACGCCGTTTTGCTCAGTACGTCCTAGCGGCACGACTTTGGTCTCCGGACAGCAAGAACCTGCTCTATGCGGCGCAAACCGAGCAAGGGCCGACCATCTTGGTTGCCCGCGCAGCTGGTAACCTGATCCCGCGGAAAATGGTGGCTGGGTTAATAGGATTCTGGTCATGGCAATAATTAACTCCCGCAGAAAATCACGCAAGAAACTATTGACCCAAAGTCTTCAGGTAGCCTGTCTCCTTGGGGTAGGAATATCACTTTTGGCCTCCTGTTCAGTTCGCGGTGCACAGATGCAGCAAAACTCGCTATTGGAGCGGTTCGGGACGAAGTCAGGCCTAATTGCCTTCATTGGACTCGACGGTAACATCACAACGACCGATCAAACCGGTGGCCAAGTAACACAACTCACCGTTGATGCTGGCAGTCGCGACGGCGTCAGGCGCTGGTACACAGGTCCTACCTGGTCCGCTCGCGCACGACGACTAGCGTTTGTAAAATTTGATCAACTGTCTGATGGCACAATATATAGCTCAGTACTCACGACGGATCGAGGGTCGTTCAAGCCACGAGTAATCTGGGAGAGTAGTGAGCTCTCGCCCATTTACCTCTACTGGTCCCCGGATGGCAAATGGATAAGTCTACTTTCTCAGCGTGCTGGCTCTGAACTTCGCTTCGAGCTCGGGATAATCGATCCAGCAGGCAAGCTTAGCTATAAACCGATGGACACTGGGCTACCACTGTATTGGGCGTGGGATCCAGAAAACCGTTTCATGCTTGCTCATGTCGGCGGCGGCACCAACTCAGGTGGACGACTGACACTTCTCAACATCAAAGGCGAAACTAAAAAACGAAATTTCAACGTACGGCCCACTCGTTTTCAATCACCGGCTGTCTCACCAGATGGTGAGCGTATGCTATACGTAGATAGCGGTTCAGGCTCAGCTCAGCTTGTCCTTCGTGACATTGAAGGGCCTGGGTTGGACGTTCTAAAGACCGTTTCCGGTAGTGCGTTCTTCAGCTTCTCACGCGACGGACGCCGTGTGGCAATCATGGAGTCCTCCACGCCGCAACTCTCGGCAGACGGAACCCTTCGAGTATTCCAGTCCGATCGACTCCAGCGCTCCGTAGAGCTAGATGAACCGTCAGTAATCGCCTTCTTCTGGGCGCCTAATAGCCGCCAGATTGCATATCTTATACCGATGTCGTCCGACCGCTTACAGGTAGAGCCGGCATTCACGTCTGATCCTGGACAGATATACATCCATTTACGGGTGATGGACGTACGCTCCGGGGAATCTTGGGCTGTAGCCACCTACCCAATTACTAAGGCCTCGTTAAGCTACCTTCAGTACTTCGACCAGTACACGCGCTCAGGCAGTATCTGGTCACCAGACGGCAACTGGCTAGTTTTCTCCGCAATAACCCGGGGTGGATTCCCAGGAATCTTCTTAGGCTCTGCCAGCGGCAACCTCAAGCCACGGTTCGTCACGCGCGGAGATTTGGGAGTATGGTCCAGCCGTTAGAACGCCTAACAAAAAGTCACGCAATAACCTGTTGTTAGCTTGAAGTCCTTACCCAGGTTGGGACGCCTCGTCTCCAGCATGCCCTGCCGGAGAATCTTCAGATTTAGGCCTGTCTGGGTCACTGCCGTTTGAGCCGCTGGCGCCATTCGGCCCCAAAAGTGATAGCACCTCATTGGTGCTCAGCTCGTTACGCTGCAACAGAGCATCAGTAAGTGCCATTAATTCTTCCCGGTGATCACGGAGAATCCGTTCAGTACGCTCCTCCAGCTCCACCCAAATGCGGTCCACTTCTGGCGGTGGCCGTCCGGGCGCTGCGCTAAGGCCATCAACCTGATCTGCAATCCAGGCAGTTGGGGGACCAAAATATCCTAGGCTATATAGGTGTCGGAACCGGGCCCGTGCCTGTCGATAATCACCATAAGCACCGGTCCATTCTTCACCATAGACTATGCGAACAGCAGCATGTCCCCCTAGTGCTACCATAATATCAGCAGCTATTCTCCTAAGAGGATAGGAGTATTGCTCCACCTCATCCAATGGCAACATAAAACCTAGCGCCTGGCCACGCGCTAGGATAGTAAGGTGGCCTATTCTTTTTTCAGGAAGCACATAATGCACTACTACCGCATGGCCCGCCTCATGGACAGCGATCGAGCGACGCTGCTCCGGATCCATCTCCTCTATCGGGTTCTCCATCCCAGCAATCTGATGAATCAGCGCTCGATCAATATCCCTCTGCGTGACCACATTACGATGCTCAAAAAGCGCAATACGTACCGTATCCTTGGTTAGTGCTGCCATCATCTGCGCTGGTGAAGCCCCAGGTGTATTAGAAACAATTGCGTCCACGTCAACCGAATCATCATGGCGTATGGTCGAGAGATAACCTTCTACAATGGCGCGCCGACCAGACCTATCTGGCAATCCCACTTCGATCATTTGATCGAAGCGACCAGGCCTCGTCAGTGCGGGGTCTAGGACGTCCACCCTGTTAGTAGAGCCCATGAATAGTACATGCCAGTTACGTGCCGGCGGCTTCTTACCACGCAACTGATATAGTTTAGCGATCAGACGCTCCTTCAAGGACCGCTGATCGACACCGTCTATCTCGTAGAGCAATCGAGTCAGAGCACCCGTTCCCCCTCCAGACATGCCGCCAGCCAGTCCGCTACTAGCACCATTACCGCCCTGCACACCGCCACGCGACTGGCCGACTGCATCGATCTCATCGATGTAAGCAATGCATGCGCCGTACCGGCGGGCATATTTTCGAGCTTTGCGCACAAACCAGATCATCTTCAAGACGTCAACGCCCCAGAACATCGCTCGGAAACCTGATCCTTCAATCGATATAAAGGAGACCCCGGCTTCACCCGCCATCGCCTTAGCTAACATGGTCTTTCCTGTCCCCGGTGGTCCATGCAGCAACAAACCATTGATATAACGACCACCCATCTGTACAAATTCTTGCCTATCAGCAAGAAGACCTAACCACTGACGCACAAGTGCTTTAAGGTTAGGCTGACCCCAGTAGTCATCGAAAGTAATCGACTTCGGATCTGTTGGCTTGACGGTCTCCACTTTCGAGCGAGCCATGAACCAAAAAATGGCGACAAACTGAATGATGGCGTAGGCAATCGCGAACAAGAGTTGAGCCACAAACTGGAGAATGGCAAGCACGGTATTCTGAAAGGTAGGGCTCGTAAGAAAGAAATAAACAAAGGCAATCATAGGCGCAATCGCGTAGAACTTGCGCAGTGCCATAAGTAATTTGCGACCAGTGCTCTGTTGCGCCTTAATTACTTTGATGCGCTGCTTTACAAGGTCAGGAACGTTAACGCCTTGCCAAAACCCCCCTTCTCGTGACTGCCCTGTCCGATCCCTACCTGGTCCGTTAGTTTCCTGAGGTTTAACCTGTTCTTTATCGCTCATCTACCTCTTCCGCAATAGCCTATGATAGGCTCGCCGGCTGCTAGTGGCAATTCACTAAGACGGTCAGAGAACAAGGCGCTTAGTGTCTGCTCCCCTCACGCCGGCATTTATTCGCGTTCTGGCAGACGTAAAGTGACCAATTTTGATACCCCAGGCTCCTCCATAGTAACACCATAGAGATTCCCCGCTGAGGCAATCGTACGTTTGTTGTGGGTAACTATGAAGAATTGAGAGTCATGTGCAAATGCTTCCAACAATGAAACAAAACGACCGACGTTTTCGTCATCAAGAGCAGCGTCTAGTTCGTCCATTACACAGAATGGAGAAGGTTTTACGGAATACATCGCAAATAGCAACGCCACAGCAGTCAACGAGCGTTCACCTCCGGAAAGTAGGCTTACGTTCTCCAGCTTACTCCCTGGCGGCTGCGCCAGTATCTCCACTCCCGACTCGAGCACATCCTTACCTCCCAGTTTAAGTTCAGCCCTGCCTCCTGCGAATAGACGACGAAAGATGTCGCGGAAAGAATCTCCTATAGCTTGAAAAGAAGCACTGAATAGCTCAGAGGATTCACGCTGGATCTCCTCTGTAACCCTTTCAAGATCAGCACGTGCTTGGCCTAGATCTTCCAGCTGACCGCTCAGAAATTGGTATCGCTCTGATACTTCCTCAAATTCTTCCGGTGCGAGTAGATTGACTTGACCTAGTCCACTAATACGCTCGCGCAATCTTTTGAGCCGTTCACGCAGCTCCCGAGGTGTTGCATCTATCCTTTCCAGCCGGTCCTCATGCTCTTCCAGACGCTGTGAATGAGTCTCAACAAACCTACGCCGTATTTCCCTATCTTCCGCTTCTACTTCGGCCAACTCGACACGAACCCGTTCCAGCGTTTCCTGTATCTGTCTCAGACGGCTAATACGCTCACCTGCAGCTTGCTCGATTCGATCCAACTCACGACGATGACCGGCAATCTGGGCTGCCCAGCGTTCTAAACGAGCCCGTAGCTGATTATGTTCTCGGTCAAGAAATGCCTTCTCTCGCTCGCGATCAGAAGTACTAGAAGCAAGCGACCGGATCGCCTCCGCAGTCTGGTGCTCTTCGGTTGCTAAAGCGGCACGAAGCTGACGTTGTTCGTCAAGCTGACGCTGTGCCGTCACTCGTTGAGCACTCAGTGCCGCCGCCTTTTCTTGGGCTCGTGCCGTAGCTACCTGACTTACTTCGACCGCGTCGCGCAGCTCGTTCTGTTTCGTAGTACGGGTACGGTTACCCTTGCGTAGCTCCTCGGCCTCCTTGCGGAGTTCGGCGATAGCCCAGAAAGTATCGCCTAAGTCGCGGTCTATTGCCCGCTTGTGAGTAACGATTCCTTCCGATGAGATGAGCTCGTCGAGCAGCGAACCAGTCTTCTCTCGGAAAAGCGTAAAATTGCCTACCAACTCTTGAATCCGCTTGGCCAGTTCAGCAAATTGACGAGAGAGAACCACATCGTCCATTGCTGGGGCACTAATCGCTAAAGCCGATATATCACTCTCCAACTCGCCCAAACCCTTCTCTACCTCATCACCGAGTGCTGCAGATGGGTTGGACTGCATACCTTGACCAAGTCGTTGATCGAGCTCTGTGACGATTTCATCGGTAACTTGCCGAAGCTGATCGCGCAGCCCATCTAGACGTTGTTCATGAGAGTTGGTCTGTTTGACCGCATCCGCGATCCGGCGTTCTGCGTCCGCAATCTCTGCCCCAACGCTAGCTGCGTCCTGTCGAGCTTTAGTCGCAATACGCTCAGCATCGGTGGCATCCCGTTCAGCGCCAGAAAACGCTTTGCTCGCCGACGCCACCTCAGCCTCCAGCGACTTAATCCGATTGGACAGCGCTTGATCACGACTCTGATACGCATGCATGCTTGCTTCCAGTTCATCGACCCGCTCTCTGCCCAGCCGAATCTCACTGCCAGCGCCGCTCACCGCTGTCGCTATCTCGTACAAACGGTCTTGGGAGGTCGCTCGTTCAAGCTCTAGGTGCTCGATAGCCCTGCGGCTCTCCCCAGTTTTTGTCGCTGCGTCATCAATTTCACTCTGCACCGCCTCACGACGGTCAGATTCTCGAGAAAGACGCGTTGCAATCCTTGTTCGGCGGTCACGAAGAGCACGAAGGCGAAGCAGCTCAATATCAAGCTCCACTTCGAACGCCTGCGAACGCAGAGATCGGTACCTTTCAGCTGCCTGCGCCTGAACACGCAACGATTCATAGCGCCGCTGAACTTCACGCCGGACGTTTCCTACCTGCAAAACGTTTTCGGCTGCTTGTCTTAATTCTCGCTCGGCCTCAGCCGCCCGAGTGCGATACGACAGAATACCAGCCGCCTCCTCAAAGACCTCGCGACGTTCCTCTGGCTTCTCCGAGAGAATACGGTCTACCTTGCCTTGTTCCAGGGCTGCATAGCCGGAAGTAGCGAGGCCGGTCCCGGCCAAAATCTCACGCACATCGCGCAGCCGTGCCTGAGTTCCATTGACAAAATACTGACTTTCTCCAGAACGGTAGAGACGCCGCTTGATACCTACTTCCGCAGTAGCTATTGGCAGTCGCCCATCATCATTTGAGAAGACAAGAGTGACCTCCGAAATGCTCATTGACCGGCGACTGCCAGCACCATCGAAAATCACGTCCTCCATGCGCTCGGCTCGCAATGAGCGAGGGGCCTGTTCGCCAAGAGCCCAACGGATAGCATCTACGATATTACTCTTGCCACAGCCGTTTGGTCCGACGAGGGCCGACACACCCGGAGCAAACTCCAGGACGGTCCTGTCCGCAAAAGACTTAAATCCGAGGAGTTCGACCCGTTTGAGTAGCTGCATGCCCCTGGGTAACATCCCTCCCACAGTGTGGGACGACGCTAGCACCGTAATCGAAGACAGTCAAATAGGAGGGAACCGTGATCATCTGCGGAATAGATGAAGCTGGACGAGGACCGCTTGCAGGTCCCGTTACAGCAGCAGCAGTAATACTTCCTAAATGCTTCCCAATTAACCATCTTGACGATTCCAAGGCTCTTAGCCGAAGAGCACGAGAGGAACAGTCCCTTTTAGTCAGGCAGAATGCCCAAGAATGGTCTATCGGCTGGGCATGGCCCCTGGAAATCGACCGAATCAACATTCATCACGCGACTCTACTTGCAATGTTGCGAGCTTATAAGGGTCTCCGCTGCATACCAGACTTAGTGCTCGTAGATGGACGTTTTACGATAGCAATTGATCCGAAGTGCCGCGCTGAGATAGGTGGTGACTCCCGTATACCTGAGATCATGGCTGCATCAATTCTCGCCAAGACAACTCGCGACCGATGGATGGTGAGATATTCTCAGATTGATAACCGCTACGATTTTGATATCCACAAGGGATATCCCACGAAAAAGCACCGGTCACTACTACGGCGGCACGGCCCCTCACCGATCCACCGGCGCAGCTTTAAGCTTGGCTGATCAGCCGCGTCGGGTCTGCTCCCTAGAGCGAATAAACCGAATCGCCTTGTCAAAGCTCGCAAGAAAGCCCGCCATGTCTTCTTCAAAAACAACGATCGAATGGCGCTCAAAATCAGACTCGGTGCCGCGCTTCTTGCTTTCAACTACATTCAGGAATACATCTCCCGACCTATTCTCTTTTACATTAAAGAAATAAGTTCTATTACCCACAGTCATGCGACTAGAGAACAATTCTCCTCGTTGGCCCACGTGTTAATAATACCCCGAGATCGACGTTATTGACAGCTACGTAGGGCAACCCTACCGTGCTGATTACGCGCCTGTCGTATAAGGGTTATTACCCAAGCCTTCCAAGCTTGAGATGACGGTTCGATTCCGTTCAGGCGCTCTACCGAAGACCAGCCGCAATATATCAACGGAAGAACGCCTTTAATGGCACCATTGGTCAGCCTAATGGTTTTAGCGGAATACCAAATTTCCATCTTCAAGAAACTGGGGAAGATCAGCGTACTATCGGGTGAATTCTCTGCCCATGTTTTCCTAACCCTAGAAGAAAATTAAAGCAGAAACCACGCTATAATGAACTTGGATAGATATATATCAGAATAATTTAAGATCAATATCTATACTAACCAAGTTAATCTCAGGACTACTTAAGGAACAAGCATTTTCATGAGCCGCACAAAAGAAAACAGGCCATTTCAATGCATCCGTTGCGGGTCTGAAGTTGGCCCCTCAACCGATGGTAGTTACCGTAATCACTGCCCTTTTTGCCTCTACTCTTTGCACATAGATCTGGATCCTGGGGATCGTCAAAGCCTCTGCCGAGGCCTAATGCAACCCGTCGGTCTTCGCCAGCGCCGAAGCAAACACCTGCAGCTCGTACACCGATGCAACCGTTGCGGCCACGTAAAAGCTAACCGAGTGGTCGAGATCGGACATCAGCCGGACTCCATTGATGTGATGGTTTCTTTGCCGGCTGATAATGACCCTTGAATACTTCCTTCGGAAAAACTATCTGTTCCTATCTGCTTAGAACCAATCGTGAAATTGGACTAACTCGCGCTCGATCCCGGCGGCCCCCCCCATCGTAGACACCTGATACTCTGACACCCTGACTGGTGATCCCTAAAGGTTAAAACTCATTGTGTCCCCTCAGGGACTGGGCATCAGCAGCAAAGAATACGATTCCTTTACCTATAAAAAAATGCTATTAATTCGTCACCTGCCCCTCAAAACCCAGATCCTCTGGCAGTGTGATTCATAGTTGTCGGCATTACGGCTATTGAGAACTAACCTGAGTAAGATCTATGGGATTGCTCCAGGCTTTCCTTCCGTGACAGTCCATCACCTCTACCCGAACCCAGTCAGCCTGCGGCAGCGGTATTGTCGCCTGCTCAAAAGGATTTTCCGGGTCCAAAGGTCCGGCAGGATAATCCGCACCATCACGGTTGCAAATCGCAGTAACCCTCAATGCCTCTGAGCAAGACACCTTCAGCTCGAAATGGTGCAAAGCATCCTTTTGATCAGTTGAGACGTCGACTGAAAGCTCATGAATCTCTGGCCCACTGGTGCAATAGGAAGAGCCTTTCTCAATCGCCTCAACGATCGCCCCTGGCGTTCTGTCGGCCGAACGCACCATGGTCCATCCCTGGAATCGATCTTCACCGTGCCGTGGTCCATGGCAGTCATCGTTTGCAATCGCCGGAAGAAGATGTTTCGAATGGTCAAGCCAATCGTCCCATATTTGCCCAGACTCTCCACGTCCCATCCGCTGGCACACTGTATTGAAAATCTCGACTCCCGATAAACCAGATAGCGGTAGCACATCTCTCCTTACGTTTATGCTATTCCAGTGGGGATGTGCCAGCCAGACCGAACCACCCTGCTCACGAATTGCATCTATAACGTCCTGTGGTTGCATCTTTTTGGCATCAATATTTTCGAAAAAATTATATGCTAGAAGATGGTAGCGCAGTCCCCCAAATGGGTTTTCCGGATGGAGTTCCGCTCCCTGGATGAGAATCATCTCATCCGGAACAGAAACATTATCAATTAAAGTAAGCTTATGATGATCGGACAGACACAGGAAGTCGTACCCTTGATCCCAATATTCAGCAACACGAGAGTCAGGGCTTACATCGCCATCTGACTCTGTGGTGTGAGCATGGAGGTTGCCCTTCAACCAAACACCCCCTGCGTCCTGTCCGAACGGATTGTCCAAATGGCTTGATAATCTCATCGCAGACTCCTGTTTGACTATTTTGTTCGTCGTACTATAGCGTCTCAATCATATTAGTCGAATATCATATGCTCTATAGCCATTCGGAGTAGGGAAGAAGCACAAATTTTGCTCAACATAACAGCAGAAAAAGCCAACCGCTCTCCCATTAAATCTCGCTTGGCGAAAAAACCTACCTGACCTAGCTGATCAGCGCATACTTCATGACATTCTGTTATTCACCCAACATCGTTGGCTGAATAACAGGTCCCGATCGCCAAGTACTAACTACAAGCAGCCCGGAAACCGACGACCCCGGATGGTGATGTGGTCATGACGGTCACCGCTAAACCTGCAACGAGCGCTGGCATAATGAGTAGCATAACCCCAGCGCGATCGATCGGTAAGATTCGGGCGACTGGCATGGAGAGTCAGGCCATGATGGAAACTGCAACTTCCAGGAGCTAACTCTACAGGACGAGCTTCTGGCGGTTCCACGCCATCGATAGGCTCATAACTCCGCCAAAACTCTTTATCGGTCACCCCTTGTAAGTGACTGCCCGGAATCATCCATAGACAACCGTTTTCAATTGAGGCCTCGTCCAAAGCGCACCAACAAGTGACTATTTGGTCAGGGGGATCTAAATCAAAACCGGACGGAGCATCTTGATGGTATCTCCGTCGTGACCCAACGCGTGGAGGCTTCATGAATAGTTGATCCTGCGCCAGTACGATGTCAGGACCTAACAGTGCTTCGATGATGTCAATAATCCTGTCTTCTCGCGCGTGCTCCAAAAATATTGGATCCTCGAACGCCACATGGGCCATCTTGCGAAGAGATGATGCATAGCCTTCCATTGGCACTTCTTCACCCATCTCGACACGTGGCTCTACTTGCCTGCTTCCTTTAGTTAAATTAACTCCATCGGCAGATGATAGTTCTTCGATACGACGACGCAGCGGTTCCAGATCGCCAACGTCAAAAAGATTCTCTACGATCAAATAGCCGTCGTTGTGAAACTTTTTTACGTGTTCATCCCGAAGTTGGAACATCTACACAGCTTAGCGCGTGTTTCGTAGACCATCAATAAAGATAGAGTTAATAGCAATGCCACCATATCTCCTTAGTTCAGAAATAACGTGACATCGACGTCGCACTAACTCCGGCAGGCAAGCTGGCCGCTCTCCCATTAAATCTCGCTTGGCGAAAAAACCTACCTGACCTAGCTGATCAGCGCATACTTCATGACATTCTGTTATTCACCCAACATCGTTGGCTGAATAACAGGTCCCGATCGCCAAGTACTAACTACAAGCAGCCCGGAAACCGACGACCCCGGATGGTGATGTGGTCATGACGGTCACCGCTAAACCTGCAACGAGCGCTGGCATAATGAGTAGCATAACCCCAGCGCGATCGATCGGTAAGATTCGGGCGACTGGCATGGAGAGTCAGGCCATGATGGAAACTGCAACTTCCAGGAGCTAACTCTACAGGACGAGCTTCTGGCGGTTCCACGCCATCGATAGGCTCATAACTCCGCCAAAACTCTTTATCGGTCACCCCTTGTAAGTGACTGCCCGGAATCATCCATAGACAACCGTTTTCAATTGAGGCCTCGTCCAAAGCGCACCAACAAGTGACTATTTGGTCAGGGGGATCTAAATCAAAACCGGACGGAGCATCTTGATGGTATCTCCGTCGTGACCCAACGCGTGGAGGCTTCATGAATAGTTGATCCTGCGCCAGTACGATGTCAGGACCTAACAGTGCTTCGATGATGTCAATAATCCTGTCTTCTCGCGCGTGCTCCAAAAATATTGGATCCTCGAACGCCACATGGGCCATCTTGCGAAGAGATGATGCATAGCCTTCCATTGGCACTTCTTCACCCATCTCGACACGTGGCTCTACTTGCCTGCTTCCTTTAGTTAAATTAACTCCATCGGCAGATGATAGTTCTTCGATACGACGACGCAGCGGTTCCAGATCGCCAACGTCAAAAAGATTCTCTACGATCAAATAGCCGTCGTTGTGAAACTTTTTTACGTGTTCATCCCGAAGTTGGAACATCTACACAGCTTAGCGCGTGTTTCGTAGACCATCAATAAAGATAGAGTTAATAGCAATGCCACCATATCTCCTTAGTTCAGAAATAACGTGACATCGACGTCGCACTAACTCCGGCAGGCAAGCTGGCCGAATACCGACGGATAGACCGTGCGCAGTAACACTACTACCGAATAATAGATCCAATCCGGCACCTCACGGATCATGTCAAACGGATTGTCCCCTACCCAACTACGCCGTTGCTCAATCTCTTGATGAAGCACCAGAATTCAATGGTTTTTTCACTGGCAAAGAGAAAAAATCTACCTGTCACCGCAACTATTTCCGCCTCGTTGTTAACTCGGTCATTTTATAGATGCCCTAGTTCAATTGAATTCTTTCTGGGCATCGTCGCATCGGATAATGCCACGTTTGCCCAATTGCTCCTTGTTCATAGGGCATCATTATCATGATCTGGACTTATATCTCAGTAGATCAGGGAAGACCTAATCTACATTGTAAATATTTGCCATAGTTCGGGAAACTGAAAGGTTGTCGAATTTTTCCTAAACTCGTAGGCTCACGGGTTCTCATGCGCATCACCGACGTCCGGACCTTTTTGGTTTCAGCCGGTACACCCAACCGTTCAACATGGCGCCACTGGCTGTTTGTGAAAGTACACACTGATAGCGGTATTTATGGAGTTGGTGAATGCTGGGGCTGGCCTAGGGTAGTGCAGACGGCGATCGCTGACCTGAGACCGTTGGTAGTCGGTGAGGACCCGTTTCTGATTGAGCGTATTTGGCAAAAATTGTTCACTTCAACACAAGGTCATGGCATGACTGGCGTTGTTGGAAGCGGCGCTATTACCGGTATCGAGATGGCACTCTGGGACCTTAAAGGAAAGGCACTGGAAACACCTGTTTGGAACCTACTCGGCGGCAAAATGCGAAATCGCATCCGGTTATACGGGCACGCCTTTGACAAGGATCGAGCCCGCGATCTGGTAACCCGCGGATTCACAGCTCTGAAGATATTTGGTTCACCGAACGCAGTCCGACGAACCGCACTTCTCCGTAAAGAGTTCGGCCAAGACATTGACCTGATGGTGGACACAGGCGGTGGACCATGGCAGACACCCGCAGATGCGATCACTCTCGGACGTAAACTGGAGCGCTACGACCTGATGTTCTACGAAGATCCAGTCTCCGAAATCGATATTGATGGCTTAGAGCGTGTAGCAAAATCGATAGATATACCTATTGCTATCGGTGAGGCGTATCCCGGTCTGTTCGCACTCCGCCCGTTGATTGAACGTGGGATCATCGACGTTGCGCAGCCGGATACCGGACGCTTCGGCGGTCTCTGGCAGATGAAAAAGCTTGCCGCAATTGCAGAGGCACACCAAGTGATGATAGCTCCACATCAAGGATCTCTTGGTCCGGTTGCCGAAGTTGCAGCAATTCATCTCCTATCAACCCTACCCAACTACCTTATTCATGAACATCTCGTAAACGATGTACCGCAACGGTACGAGGTAATGAGTGGTCAACCAGAAATCGATGATGGGCACATTTTAGTTCCTAATCTACCTGGCTTAGGAGTTGACCTGGATGAGGAAGCCATCAATCGCTACCCACCCCACAACAATGCTATCCCGGTAACCGAGGATCCAGACTACGACTACCAGTATGTGGCTGCTCAACGGCGACGCGCTTCCTGGCTGGATGCCTGATCTTATATGAGTCCAGCATTCGCTCCTTAAGAACTAGGATGAAAACGTCTCATATTTTCGCTGGGAACCCCCTCGACCGAGCAGAAAGGGAACGCCGCGATGAAGCATGGATAGAAGCCGCCCTGCGTGATAGCAACAGTCGCTTCCTACCGTTCTACAATCTCGATGTACCGTTGCTGGGCTCCCCACATTCTGTTCTATGCTGGCTTACTTCTAACCAACTCTGGTCTTCGGTACCGCATGCCGACCCTGTGCTATTAGGAAATGTAGATGCCACAGCCCACTTTGCGGTAGATCTATCCAATTACGCTACTGCCATAGACTCGATTAAAAATGACCTTGGATGGAGATTTGAGAATTGTCGTACTGCAGGAGGACTGCTGACAGTCTCTGAAACTGGCATCCTTGCGCAAGGAAGATCACAAATAGATTGGCACGCCCGTCACGGCTTCTGCTCCATCTGTGGCAGCCAAACTGTAAAAAGACGTGGAGGCCAAGTACGTCAGTGCTCTGCTTGTAAAGCTGACCACTTCCCTCGCACTGATCCAGTAGTTATCACGATAGTCGGGGATTTGCCTGGCAATCGCTGCCTGCTTGGTCAGTCGCATGGTCGATTATCTCGAACGCACACCTATTCAGCGATAGCCGGATTCGTGGACCAAGGAGAAACACTTGAGGAAGCTGTTTCACGAGAAGTTATGGAAGAAGCGGGTATACGGGTTAAAAACATCCGATACCACTCCTCGCAACCATGGCCATTTCCTTCCTCCCTAATGCTTGGCTGTATAGCAGATGCTAAAACAACTACAATACAAATGGATAGTGAAGAAATGTCAGACGTCCGCTGGTTTGATCGTCGCGAGGTATTACTAGCGCTAAATGAAGAAAGTTCTATCCTGACCGTTCCGGGGCCAGTCGCTATCGCTCATCACCTGATCAAAGCATGGGCAACCTCCACTCCATCACAATAAAACCTGACACCAATAATTCGATCAAACATCAAGCAACTTAATTATGTCATACAGTCTTCTTATTTTTAAAAATGTAAAAAATAATAGTTAGATATTACCTATATATATTACAAAAATATACTTAATAAATACATATTATACGTTCTTAAACGTTTCAATTAACCTTACTAATTTATCAATAAAAATTTTAATTTTGTCAGTAATTGTAAACCACTGGTGGATAATATTAGGACAAATATCCTTTGATAATTACGAATAACAGGAGTTCAATAAATATTTATAGATCATAAAATCTCCAAGAAAGATATCTTTAACAGACGCCATGGATAGTGGCGCTCAGAAAGGAATAACCCTATACTCATCTCCTGACGGCATGAACTCTTTGCGAGCACGAGCTTTAATTTTCCTGCTAATCGCATTATCAATTAGTTCGGTTAAGGCAACAGCTGATCAGATTCACTCTGTTGCCCGTCGTTGGAACGAGGTGCTCCTAGAGGCAATTCGCAACGATTTCGCACGTCCACCGATACATGCACGGAACCTCTATCACGTTTCCGTTGCTATGTGGGATGCGTGGGCCACCTACGATGAAACTGCTCTCCCAGTCCTCGTACGAGAAGAAAGAACCCTCCTGCCTGACGTACCTACAGCTCGCCATGAAGCAATCAGTTATGCTGCTTATCGCGTGCTCTACAGTAGATATCGCGACTCACCAGGAGCGTACGAATCACTAACAAGTTTTGAAAGCCTCATGGAAGAGTTCGGCTATGATCCAAAGGAGGATGATCTGGATGGGATTAGCCCCGCCGCAGTCGGAAACCGTATAGGCCAAGCAATCATTGAATACGGGTACACCGACGGCTCTGACGAACTGGGCTCCTACGCCTTCGAGTTTGATTATCGACCCGTCAATACACCACTATTAGTTCAAAAATTTCCGCCCGATTCTGACGGTAATCATACGAACAATGAAGGAACTGACACGGACTCAAACCAACTGCCTAACGGCGCTGGAATCGAAACGATAAATGACCCTAACCGTTGGCAGCCTCTAGCGTTAAGATTATTTGTCGACCAAGCCGGTCGCTTACAACCCGGCAACGTTCAGCGTTTTATCGGCTCACATTGGGGACGAGTAACACCCTTCTCGCTATCGTCAATTAGCACTCAAATGGGTGGCGTATATATGGATCCTGGCCCTCCCCCTTTTATCGGCGCAACAGGTGCCAATCTCTATCAAGAAACATTCTCTTCGCTTATCAAATACAGCGCTACCCTAACTCCTAATGACAATGTGAAAATTGATATTTCTCCAATGAGTCGGGGCAATAATAGCCTAGGCAAAAACGACGGGGCCGGGTATCGCAATAATCCAACAACAGGCATGCCGTACGAACAAAATATCGTAAACCGTGGAGACTGGACACGTGTCATCGCTGAATTCTGGGCTGATGGACCAGACTCTGAAACCCCGCCAGGTCACTGGAATACACTGGCAAATTACGTTACGGACCATCCAGAACAGAATCGCCGCATAGGCGGAGATGGCACACAACTCGATCCCTTAGAGTGGGACGTAAAATTATACTTAGCACTCAACGGAGCAGTACACGATGCCGCTATCTGTGCATGGGGCATCAAAGGCTATTACGACTACGTCCGCCCCATCACAGCTATCCGCTATATGTCTAAAATGGGCCAATCTTCAGATCCACTGCTTCCACGGTATCACCCTCATGGAATACGCCTTATTCCTGGGTTCGTCGAAGCTATTTCAGAAGATTCATCAACAATAGGAGCCCGACATAACCACCTGGCAGAACACATTGGATCTATCGCAGTATTGTCCTGGACTGGAAAGCCAGAAAATCCTGAAACCCAATTCGGCGGAGTTGACTGGATTCTAGGAACTGACTGGATTCCCTACCAACGTGAAACTTTCGTCACGCCACCTTTTGCAGGATACATATCCGGACACAGCACCTTTAGTAGAGCAGCGGCAGAAGTTTTGGCAAAGTTCACTGGAAGCAAGTTTTTCCCCGGAGGATTAGGGGAGTACGTAGCCCCAGCCAATGACTTCCTCGTGTTCGAATCAGGTCCAACTGAGACAGTAATTCTACAATGGGCAACCTACTACGATGCTTCGGACGAGGCTGCAATGTCACGCCTCTACGGTGGCATCCACCCGAGCGCAGACGACTTACCCGGACGGATTATTGGGTCACGGATAGGCTTATCTGCATTCGAGAAAGCGTTAACCTATTTCGGCAACTACCCATGACTCGAACTGTAGCCGGGATTATTGACCAATTAGAAATCACTCGAAGATATTTAGATCATTTCCATAATTAGTCATAGAAGCACTCCAACCTACCTTTAAACAGACCATTGACCCGAGGCGAATAGGCCGGCAAGAATTCACCCTATGGGCAATACTTTCGGCCATCTTTTTCGAGTCACGACATTTGGTGAGTCGCATGGTCCAGCCGTGGGTGCAGTCATCGACGGATGCCCCCCACTCCTCTCTCTCGAGGAGCAGGTCCTGCAGATTGAGCTAGACCGTTGACGACCTGGTCAGAGCAAACTGACCAGTCAGCGACGCGAGACTGATAGGGCAGAGATTCTTTCAGGAGTGTTTGAAGGCCGCACTCTAGGCACTCCGATCGCCGTACTCGTACGGAATACGGATGCTAAACCGCAGGACTATGAAGAAGTACGGCATGCCTACCGCCCATCTCACGCTGACTACACCTACCAGAGTAAGTACGGGATCAGAGCATGGATAGGAGGCGGTCGTGCCAGCGCACGCGAGACGGTCGGACGCGTTGCTGCAGGTGCAATCGCCCAAAAGCTATTGCGCGAGCACTGTGGAACCCAGGTATTGTCCTACGTCACTCAGGTTCAGTCGATCAAGGCGAAAATTGACCACAGGAAAGTAGATCGTGCCTCCGTAGAAAGGACCCCTATACGCTGTCCTGACCCTCAGGCAGCAAAAGAGATGATTGAGCAGATTGACGCTGCCCGAAAGGACGGCGACTCTCTTGGCGGTGTAGTTGAATCCGTGGTTCGTCGCGTTCCGCCCGGACTAGGTGAACCAGTTTTTGATAAATTGGAGGCTGATCTTGCCAAGGCTTTACTATCCCTACCGGCCTGTAAGGGTTTCGAAATCGGCTCGGGTTTCAGCGGAACCCTGATGACAGGCTCAAGCCATAATGATCCGTTCTATGCGTCAGATGGACGTATCCATACTCGCACTAACCATTCCGGTGGGATCCAAGGAGGTATCAGCAATGGTGAGACGATTATCATACGCGCTGCCTTTAAACCAACCGCTACCATCCTGAAGGAGCAAGAAACTGTCGATGTTAGTGGAAATCCGACAACAATTAAAGCTCGAGGCCGCCACGATCCGTGTGTACTCCCACGAGCAGTTCCACTCGTTGACGCAATGGTAGCCTTAGTCATAACCGACCACTTTCTTTTGCAGTCAGTAACGTCGCATAATGATCACGGCGATAAAACTTATGAATGACAAAGAATTGAAGACGACCCCCACTGGCAGATGGATTTCGTATCGGCCAGAGATTAAGGTGCTAGACTGCACTATCCGGGACGGGGGACTGATGAACAATCACAAGTTCGCTGATGACACCGTTCGATCAGTCTACCAAGCATGCGTTGATAGTAGTGTCGACTACATGGAAATTGGCTACATTAACTCCCGTGACCAGTTTCCACCCGGGCAGTTTGGCCCTTGGAAGCATTGCTTAGAGAGCGATATACGTAGGATCGTGGGTAACAACGAAACGCCGCTAAAATTGGCAGCGATGGCTGACGCCGAAAAATGTGACTATAGACAGGACATCCTTCCCAAGTCAGAAAGCGTGCTCGACATGATCCGCGTAGCAACCTACATACACCAGCTACCGTTGGCTCTGGAAATGATTAGCGACGCTCATAACAAGGGCTACGAGACGAGCCTTAATCTAATGGCGCTCTCCACAATACCAGATCGTGCACTCAATGAGGGCCTTGCGCTAGCAGCTCAATCGGAAACAGACGTTGTCTGCATAGTCGACAGTTTCGGAGCTCTATATAGCGAGCAGATCGATTCCTACATGGAGACATTTCAAAAGTTTGCCACAGAAGGGAACAAGGCTGTTGGCATTCATGCCCATAACAACCGTCAGCTAGCATTTGCTAATACTATTCAAGGTACGATCAGAGGAGCCGATAGACTTGATGCTAGCATGGCTGGACTGGGACGCGGGGCGGGCAATTGCCCAATTGAGCTATTGCTAAGCTTTCTCCATAACCCGAAATTTCGCCTGCGTCCCGCGTTAGAATGCATCCAGAACCACATTGAACCACTACGTGATGAGCTTAAATGGGGATTCGACTATCCGTACATGATGACCGGAGTGCTAAACCAACACCCGCGTTCGGGGATGGAATTCAATGAATCAACTGATCGAGGTAACATCCTCCAGTTCTACGATTCTATCGAAGAACTGAGCTAGCCATTTGAAGACTCTAGTTCGGCCCACACCTGATCAAGTGCTCTCTGTAGAAACCCGATCCCAACTGGCACTTATCAATACTACCGCGGTAGTCGATACGTTAGTGCATAGTGGCTATGACACGCGCTACGTGTTCATGCCAAACCTTAAAAGCATGAATCCTGGCAAACGATTGGTAGCTAGAGCCATTACCGTCCGCTTTGTACCAGCCCGACCCGATGCAGTAAAAACTAAGCCTTCCAGAGAATCTTCAGCTGAATACGTCGCGTTTGAACAGGCTGGCCCAGGGGACGTTATTGTCATGGAAGCTATGAGGACTTCCCTGATGTCAGTCGGCGGCGACATCAAATTTCTCAGGCTGAAACAACGCGGCGTAGACGGTCTAATTTGCGATGGTGGTATTCGAGATATGGACACTGTCTCCGAATACGGCGTCTCAATATGGGGGCTGGATAGGACAGCGGCTTTGGGAACACAGATGGGTTTTCCTTATACTGCTAACGATACTGTTTCTGTGGATGGAGTTCTGGTGCAACCAGGCGACTATCTGGTTGCTGACGATGACGGCGTTGTCGTTATTCCACGTGCCATAGCACCTGAGATAGCTAAGAAAACTATCGAACGAGACGATCTAGAAGAATGGATACGGCGCCGTCTAGATGAGGAGAACCTCTCCGCTGGAAAGTACTACCCACCCGACGAAGAGACCTTCGCAGAATACCGCACCTGGAAGGCACAGCAGAAATAACAACTATCCTACTCGCAAGAATGTTCTTTGACCTGCGTAGACCTAAAAATCTTGACGTTAGATATATAGAACGAAAAGTTTAATGCGCGACAAGCCAGTTTTCGCCAATACCAATCTCGACCTCGATTGGGGAAGCTATCGGTAACGCATCCCGCATCAGCCGGTGAACCAGTGGCACAATTTCATCTTGCTCATCACGATAAAGGTCGAATACCAATTCGTCATGCACCTGTAGGATCATCTTCGTACGAAGATTGCGGGCTACGAGCTCTTGTGAGATGTCGATCATAGCAATCTTGATCATGTCGGCGGCAGTACCCTGTATCGGCGCGTTGATAGCAATGCGCTCAGCAGCAGCCCGAAGTGTGCGATTTCGTGAGTTGATATCCCGCAGGAAGCGACGTCTGCCCTTGAGCGTTTCAACGTACTCATGCGCATGCGCAAATGCAACGACCTCGTCCATATAGGAACGGATCCCGGGATACTGGGCGAAATAACGTTCGATAATCTCACTTGCCTCTTGGCGTGATATTTTCAGCCGCTGAGCTAATCCGAACGAGGACATGCCATAGGCGATGCCATAGTTGACCATCTTAGACTTACTACGCATTTCCAACGTAATCTCCTCAAGCGGCACGTCATAAACCCGAGAAGCGGTAGCGGCATGAATGTCAACGTCAGTGCTAAGGTCATCTAGCATCGATTCCTCTCCTGCGAATGAAGCAAGAATACGGAGCTCAATCTGTGAGTAATCTGCCGACAACAGCAAATAGTCGGGACTACGCGGTACAAACGCACGACGAATTTCCCTGCCCTTGGCAGTGCGAATCGGGATATTTTGCAGGTTTGGATTCTCTGAGTTGAGACGCCCGGTAGCTGCTGCTAATTGGTTGAAAGTAGTGTGGATGCAGCCGGTCTCTTTGAACACCGCTGTTGGCAGCGAATCTACGTAGGTTGATTTAAGCTTTTGAACAACACGGTATTTCAGCAGCATCGGGATTACTGGATGGCGGTCAACATAGCGCGAGAGCTGCTGCTCATTAGTCGTGTATTGTCCAGTACGTGTCTTTTTTGGGTTAGCATCAATTTGTAATCGATCGAACAGAATCTCACCCAGCTGCTTCGGTGAATTAAGATTGAACTCTGTCCCTACTGACTCATAAATGCTCAGCTCCAGATCATGAATCTCTACACTGAGCTGATCCGCGTAATCATATAGGACCTGAACGTCAACGGTTACTCCAGCGCGTTCCATGTCGACCAACACAGATATCAATGGGCTCTCTATCTCGTTGCAGACCGTTTCGTATTTAGAATCGACAATCTTTTCCCCAAATACTGCCTGGAGCTGTAGAGCTATATCAGCCGATTCAGCCGCATACTCGGCCAATTCCACCTTTTGTACGTCTTGCAATGATGGCTGATCCGTCCCTTCTTGGCCGCTTAATGAAGAAAGCATAACAGGTGAGTAGCGCAGGAAGTGTTGAGCAAGTTGATCCAGATGATGTCGTCCGTCCGGATCATGGAGTCCGTTGGTGACATGAGTGTCACGTAAGGTGCCGGCTACTCTGATGCCATGCCATGCAAGCACGCTTATAGCACTCTTGAGGTGATGTCCAATCTTGATCAACGTTTTCGATTCGAAGACAGGGCGCACGTCTTCAAGCACCTGCCTATAACCCTCCTCATCGTCAACCGGGAAAGGTACGTAGGTAGCGTGATGCGCAGCCGTAGAAAATGCGACACCCATAATTGCTGCACATTTCAGATCGTCAGTGGTGCTCTGTAGTGCAATCGCTACCGTCTCCTTTCCAAGAATCCCTGAAACTAACTCTCGTCTATCCTCCGCCGTACGGGCTATCCCATAGTCGTGTGCGGTGTTCTCAATGTTATCTATGCCGCATGAATCTTCAGCGTTCGGCATATCTTTGCCAAACAACCGTTCTTTTAGCAGACGAAATTCCAAACGATCAAAAATATCTATCGTAGCTTTTGGATCCGGATCGCGCCGAATGAACCCATCCAGATCGAACTCCATCTCAAGGTCAACATCAATTGTAGCCAGCCGTTTGGACAGGAGAGCTTGCTCGGAAAATTTTTCGATCCGTTCCCTCTGCTTCCCTTTGAGTTGCCCTACGTTCTCGATTATCCCTTCAACGGTACCGAACTGAGCTAAGAGTTTCTGTGCAGTCTTGTTGCCAACACCGGGGACCCCTGGGATATTGTCAACAGAGTCTCCGACTAACGCCAACATATCGATTACCTGTGGTACTGCAGTAATCCCCCAGTACTTGCACACCTCACTGGGTCCAAGAAACAACGGAGAGTTACCCGATGTACGACTTAGACGGTACATCGTAGTCCTATTAGTCACTAATTGAGTTAGATCCTTGTCTGGCGTCACTAAATAATTGTGAAAACCAGCAGTTTGAGCTTTGTAGGCGATGGTACCAATCATGTCATCCGCCTCCGCCCCGTGGCAGATTATCTCAGGAATACGCAAGGCCTGCGTGATAGCGTGCACCTCTTCGAGAGATTCCACCATCTCCTCTGGTGCCTTCTCCCTCTGCGCCTTGTATTGACTATATTCCTCATGACGTCTATTTCGACCTGGGCCATCGAAAACAACGACCAGGTGGGTCGGCTGTTCGTCCTCGATAATCTTTAGCAGCGAGTTTGTATAGCCAAACGCTGCTGACACATTGACTCCGCCGGCAGTTAGCCTTGGATTAGATTGGAAAGCAAAATAAGCCTGATAGACGATCGGCATACCGTCAATCAGGAACAGTCTCCGATCCTGATGAGTCTCTACACCGTTGACGCTCACGTCCGTTAGGTTACTTCCCGGCCCCTTGCCATCACAACTTTTCCCGTACGAACCATCTCCACGATACCAAACTTAGCCAACATGCCGAGCAGCGCATCGAGCTTTTCCGACGATCCGGTAGACTTCAGTATCATAGACTGTTCAGTAAGATCTTCGGTACTACATTCAAAGTGATCACAGATTTGCAAGGCCTCAGTGCGCTGATCTGAAGAACAAGAGATCTTCACCAGCGCTAGCTCTTGTACCACCGCATCATCGGAAGTGTGATCGAAACAGTGCAGTACATCCACTAGCTTACCGACGCCTTTAATAATCTGATCAAGGCCCTGCGGATCTCCGGAAGCGCCAATCGTCATACGGGAATAAATGCCATCTCCCGCCGGTGAGACCACCAGTGACTCAATGTTGTAAGCACGCCGATAAGTCTTATCAATATGCATGATGTCGGACGG
>CAZTZA010000005.1:50482-62036 GCA_964618015.1 uncultured Spirochaetaceae bacterium
ACACTTGAGCAATACGAGCCAGCACGCCAGGCTTATTTGCAACTAGCGCACTCAACGTATGTAATCGCTGCTGGTTCGTCAGCAAGGGTAAGCCGCCATCATCCGATCCCATCAGGTAGATCCAATTGGCTTAGCTAATTTAGTGGTCGGACGATCTACAATCATTGTCTCCAGTGGCTGCCCTGATGGAATCATCGGATAGACGTTGTCGGCTTTCTCCACCTCGGCGTTTATCACCACCGGACCATCTTGGTACTCAAGCGCTTTGGTGAGCACTTTGCGAACGTCCCCAGCTCGGCGTAGGTTGAGTCCTAAGGCACCGTCGAACGCTTGCGCCAATTTGGCAAAATCAGGATTACCCTGCAAATCAACACCGCTCTCTCGTTCATCATAGAAGAGTTCCTGCCACTGGCGAACCATGCCCAAATAATGATTATTAAGGACAATCACCTTGATTGGTAACTTGTGGATACAAGCAGTGGCAAGCTCCGCCATAGTCATTTGGAATCCCCCGTCACCGACAATTGCTAACACCAGATCGTTCGGCCGACCAAATTGCGCGCCAATCGCTGCTGGAAATCCAAAACCCATGGTCCCAGCACCACCAGAAGTCAACCAGTTATCTGGATGATCGGTAAGATAGTACTGTGCAGCCCACATTTGATGTTGTCCGACATCGCTCGAGACTATCGCCTTACCGTTGGTTAGCTTATACAGCTCATCAATGACGTGCTGCATCTTCAGTCCGCCCTGCTTACGGTACTTAAGGGGGTAAAGTTTCTTATACCCATTCAATATATTTAGCCACTCCTCGGTCTCCAGGCGGCCAACATGCTTGATTAATTCTTCCAGCGCATCACGCGCATCTGCTACGCAGCGTAGATCCGGCTTAACCATCTTGCCGATCTCACCTTCGTCAATGTCAATGTGGATTTTCGTCGCATTCACGCAAAACTTCGCTGGGTCCCCGATGATGCGATCATCGAAGCGTGAACCAATTGATAGGATCAGATCGCACTCCATCACGGCTTTGTTGGCGTATGCAGTGCCATGCATGCCCAACATACCCAGCGAAAGTGGATGGGTCTCCGGAAAGCCACCTTTACCCAGCAATGTCGTTGTAACCGGCGCATGAAGCTTCTCTGCAAAGGCCCGTACCACCTTGTGAGCTCTAGCTATGAGAGCACCATGGCCAACCAATAGCACCGGACGCCGAGCGTTTCCAAGCGCCTCAGCAATTTTATGAATCGATTCGTGGTCAGTAAGCTCTGGAACCGCATAACCTGGTAGGTCAAGCTCTGGCTCTAAGGAACCGACGAACTCACCCTGGCTGACGTTTTTGGGAACGTCAATCAGCACAGGCCCGGGACGACCGGTAGTAGCGATGTGTATCGCCTCTTTTACGACACGAGGAATTTCTGCCGTCTCCTTGACTAGGTAACTATGTTTCACAATTGGCATCGTCACCCCAAAGATATCTGCCTCTTGGAAGGCATCCTTACCTAGCATCCAAGTTACTTGCTGGCCGGAAATGACGATCATCGGTACGGAGTCCATGTGCGCAGTCATTATGCCGGTCAGGGTATTGGTCGCCCCCGGTCCACTGGTTACTAGTACACAGGCCGGCCTTCCAGTAGCACGTGCGTAACCATCCGCCATGTGGGCAGCCCCTTGTTCATGGCGAACGAGAACAAACTCAATATTAGGACTAGATCCAGTGAGTGCATCGAAGATCGGTAAAGCAGCTCCGCCAGATAGTCCAAATATATGTCTTATACCGGCAGTTTCTAGAGATTTTATTAGAATATCTCCGCCATCAGGAATATTATTTTCCATTTAAGTCAATCATACCCGTCATATATTCACAATATGAGAATTTTCTATGACAGTCAACACTACAACACTAAGTATATTTCTAATATTTTTAATAAAAACCAGAATAATATGTAAAATATTCAAATATTATGGACAATTATAGAATATATTTGGTGTATATCAGATATTTATAGCCATTTTTTCTATAACATACTGGAATCAGGCAGAAATTCTTCTGGAAACTTCTCTAATACCAGCTCTAAGGCTATCCGAAGCTGACTCGGCGAGTTGACTTCGTTGTTTTCTCACTAAATCTGCAAACTCTGCATCTCGCAGAACCGGCAGATTAATATCCACCGTTAGTAACGCTGACTGCAGAGCTGCATGTGCCAGCTGAATCGCCACCCCGGCATCACTTATAGAGCGTATATCTCCAATGGGGGCTAATTCACGTGCAAGCGAGAGTATCTCCTCACAGTGCATAGCGATAGCAAGCGGTATACGGGTCATACGCTCAGCTGCCAATTCTAACGTTAGAGAACGTTGCCTGATCGCCGCAGGGTTATCAGAAGACATCGCAGATGCTCGCAGATATGCACGGAAAGCCTCTCCGTCCTCTACCGCCGCCTTCTGCAATTCCTGCATAACTAAGATGGCCTTCTCACGCAGCTTCTCGACCTCGGCCTCTACAGACCGGTATCGTTTCTTACCGATCGTCAATTCCCCCACCATTGAAACTAGCGCCGCTGCACTAGCACCGACGATGGCAGCAACTGCACCACCACCTGGTTCTGAGGATCCGGCGGACGTATGAAGCAGAAACTCTTCAACTGACAGCGAAAGCATATTCAAGACGATTCCACCCGGAGCTGAACTGCACGCATTGTGTTAGCCATTATCAGCGCCGTAGTGACTGCGCCAACCCCTCCTGGAACCGGCGTTAGCGCACGAGCAACCTCTGCCACCGAAACAGAATCAACATCGCCCACGAGAGAATCTCTGACTTGATTCGTGCCTGCATCAATCACCGTAGCGCCGGGACGAATCATCTTTCCAGTCACTAAATGTGGACGTCCAGCAGCAGCGACCACAACATCCGCTCCCTTCAAAACTGAGTCAATATTTTGCGTGTGTGTATGGCACACCGTTACTGTGGCATGGCGATTAATCAAAGCCGCTGCTAAAGGACGGCCCACAGTCAGACCACGACCGATAATCGCGACTGTCGAACCTCGAACAGCCACATCGCATCGCTTGATCATGTGAATACATGCAAGAGCGGTCGCAGGAACGATCGCACGAGACTCCCGGCCCTCAAATAATGCTGCTCGATTAGCCTCGGTAATGCCATCCACATCTTTAACTGGATCTATCCGTTCAGAAACAAGCTCCAACGGTACGCCCGAAGGCAATGGAAGCTCTACAATTACCCCGTCCACCTCCGAGTCATCACTCGCACGTCCCGCTGCGGCGGCAACATCTGCCGCGTGCGCATCCGCTAACAGCTTGATCAGTCGCACCTCAACCCCGACCCGGCGACCGATCTTACGTTTAGCTTCGGCATACCACATAGACGCAGGGTCGTTTCCGACCAGCAGCACGTCTAACCGTGGAGAACGTCCCAAAGAAAGCAATTGGGCCGCTACCTGCACCCGCACCTCCTCTTGGATGATATGGGATAGGTTCTTTCCGGACACGATGCTCGCTTTACGAGAAATCATGAATCAGAGGACTGGCCCCGAATTTGACTCCACAACCGAACGAATAAAGATTGCTTACCTACCTTTGACGGAGGATCCTCCCCGCGTGACGGCTTCGGTCCTGGCTGTTTCCCGACCATGGCCGGCATCTCGGCATTCACCTCGCTGCTTCTCGCATCCGACTGACCCTTTCCCTGAGCTTGTCGCCGGACAGAAGCTGCTGCGGAGACGGGATCTGGCCGCTTCGGTGGCAACCCAGAGGGTGGCTGACTTCGCCGGTCACCAGAAGAAGCTGGTCTGCGGTCCGATGGTCGACGAGGTGCCGGTCGTTCAGGACGACGTCGGTTTCGCGCATCGCCCGGTCGCTGACGCTGCTCACGCGCTACGCGCACTCCAGCTGATCGATCAGATAGAAACAGCTCTGGGGTGGCAGTCGCGACCGGAATTTGCTTACGCGTGTACTCCTCAATCGCCTCTAGACTATAGACAAACTCCTCACACGCAAGCGAAATGGCCTTACCACTCTTGCCAGCCCTAGCAGTACGACCAATGCGGTGGACGTAATTCTCAGTATGTTCAGGCAGATCATAATTGACCACCAAGTCTAGGCCATCGATGTGTAGCCCGCGTGCAGCTACATCAGTAGCCACTAGTACTGGAAGAGCACCCGCCTTGAGCTTATCTATAAGTGATAACCGTTTCTTCTGTGGCAAATCTCCGATAATGAACTCTGCCTCATAACCATTCATGCAAAGCCGACGCGCTACCTGCTCGGCCGCGTGCTTGGTATTGGTGAAGATCAGCACGCTGGCAGGTTTTTCTTGCCCCAATACGCCCAGCAGCAAGCTAAGCTTTCGTTCCTTGGTAACGTGATAGAGGCTTTGAATAACAGTATCAACCGTGACCCGTTCTGGCTCGATCGCAATCTCAGCCGGATTGCTCATCTCTCGCCATGCTAGATTGCGCACCCGGCCATCCAAAGTCGCACTCGACAGCAAAGTCCAGCGTTCTTTGGTGGGCGGAACCTTACGAAGGATCTTTCTGATGTCTGGCATGAACCCCATATCAAATAAGCGATCAGCTTCATCAATTACGAGTGCACCAACCTGATGTAGAGATAATTTCCCTGAGCGATCGAAGTCGAGTAAACGACCAGGAGTAGCAATTAGAATATCGGGACCCTGGCGTAGCGCATGTTCCTGCTCTTCATATCCAACACCACCAAACACACACGCCACTTTAAAGTCGAGGTGCTTACCCAGCAAAAGCGCCTCTTGCTCGATCTGAACTGCGAGCTCACGAGTAGGCACAACGATGAGCGCAAAACGGTCGTCAAAATATTCCTCTTTGAGAAATAATTCAAAAATTGAAATAAGGAACGCGGCAGTCTTCCCAGTCCCGGTCTGCGATTGCACGGTCACATCAATCCCTTCCAATGAGTACTGAAAGGTACGTTCCTGGACCTTGGTACAGTCAGTAAATCCGGCATCACGAATCCCATGTTGGATAGCCGAGTCTAAGTTAAGCTCTGTAAATTTCATTCTTCTTTAGTTTTACTCCATGAGACGATCGAAAGCGCCAATTGGGTCTGCAGCAGCAGTTACGGTCCGGCCGACAACAACGTAATCTGCGCCGTCAGATAATGCTGTCGCTGGGGTTACGACTCGTTTTTGATCATGAGAACCAGCCCATCCTGGACGCACTCCAGGAGTGACTATTGTTGGTCCTGGGCCCAGCGCCTCCCTCAGAGCACTCACGTCGCTACCTGCTGCGACTAAACCACCACAGCCAGAATCTACAGCCATCTTACCGAGAGCGACCACTACATCGCCCATAGGAACACCTGGGGCTAACCCGATCGCGTCTAGATCCTTGCGGTCAAGACTAGTAAGCACGGTAACACCAAGTAGGCTCGGTGCAAACCCTGTGTCAACCATACTTTCCTGGGCAACCAACGAAGCAGCGCGAAGCATTTCGGAACCGCCAACCGCGTGCGCCGTAAGAAAATCTACATGCAGTCGTGCGCAAACTCGAGTAGTTTGCGCTACAGTCGCTGGGATATCGTGTAGCTTGAGATCGAGAAATACATGATTTTCGCGCTCGATCACCGCAAGAACTGCCGCAGGTCCTACTGCAGAAAAAAGCTCAAATCCCACTTTGTACCAAGAAGTTCGCTCACTGAGCGTATCCATCAGCCGCTCTGCATGATTTAGGTCACTCGTATCCAGTGCCACAATTACGCGGTCGAGGTCACCCTTCATAAAAGGCAGCCTCCTTCCCTACACAAAGCGAACCGATCAGAGTACCTAAGCAACCACCATCACGCCGAACGTAATCAGCAATACCGTCACGCACCTCCAGGGCAACAGCAGGATCAACGAAAGATGCAGTTCCTACTTGTACAGCAGCCGCACCGGCAATGATCATCTGCAGAGCATCTTCCGCCGAGCGAACCCCACCCACTCCAAGTACTGGAATTTTCACCGCGCGCGCGGCCTGGAACACCTGTCTGACCGCGATCGGCAGGACCGCTGGCCCTGACAGGCCGCCGGTGACGTTTGATAATACTGGTCGGCGCGTATGAATATCGACCACCATTCCAGTAATAGTATTCATCACTGTCACGGCATCAGCACCAGACTGTTCAGCTGCTATCGCATACACTGCTACGTCTGGCACTTCTGGACTAAGTTTAGCAACAACCGGTCGATCCGTTTCTGCTCGTACAGCTTCTACCGCACCTCCTACCAATTCCGGATCATGGGAGAACATACGCTCATCCGCATAGGCAACATTTGGACAAGATAGATTTAGTTCAAATCCAACTCTCGCAGCAAGCGATGGCTGCATACAAACACGCCGTACTACCGCACACAGCTCCTCCACCGTATGCCCCATCACACTTACTAAGACCGGAAGTCCAAGCCCGGTTAGGTATGGAAGCTTATCGCTGCAAAACGCCTCTACTCCTACGTTCTGCAGGCCAATGGCATTAAGCATGCCGGAAGGCGTCTCAGTGACCCGTGGAGGTGGGTTGCCGGACCTCGGATGCAGGGTCACCGTCTTTGTGACGATACCCCCGAGTTCGCTGAGTGGAATAAACTGCTCCATTTCCCGGCCATAACCGCAAGTTCCCGAAGCAAGCAGAACCGGATTGGAAGCGGTAAGGCTACCGGCAATCGTAGTGGTCAGATCGACCATCAGGCTTGTCTTTCTTCCGACCATGACAACCTTTCAGCGTCAAAGACAGGCCCGTCACGGCATACCAAATCATAACCACCTTTGGAATTAGAAACAGCACATCCCTGGCAAACACTGAATCCACACGCCATATTTGCCTCTACTGCAACCTGACAGGACGCACCCCTGGAATAGCAGAGTGAGGCCACAGCGAACAGCATCGGATGAGGTCCGCACGCATAGACACAGCAATTATCTGAGTCTGTATGCAGAAGCTCCTTCAACCGATCTATCACAGTGCCACAGCCACCAGCCGAACCGTCATCGGTCATTACGTGTAGTTTTCCTCCTATGGTATTGAGGTCACTAGTGAGCAATAACTGGTCAGAAGTGCGAGCACCTACAATGATCGTTGGCACAGTACCAGCCACTGATAGACGAACCGCTAAAGCGTACACAGGAGGTATCCCGACACCTCCACCTACTATAATTGCTTTATCTGGTGAACTATAGGAACGAAATCCTTTCCCCAGTGGACCAAGCACCCAAACTCTTTGACCAACTGTGCACTCAAACAACCTACGCGTTCCAACCCCAACTACCTTGGAGAGAATAGATAGATGGCAGTCGTCCGCGCTCAGAATACTGAATGGTCGCGGCAGGAAAGTGGGCTCAATCCCAAGTTGAACAAACTGACCAGGATCAAAACCATTCCCTATACTAGATTCTAACGTCAGGACATGATGACCTGGCGCAATAACCTGATTCTTGGCTACCTTGCAAAGTTGCCGAGTCACCCGGTGATGGCGGTGCCTCCGTCACCACCGCTAGAGGCAGCGGCTTGGATCGAAGCATCCTCTGCAGCAGCAGAATAAGCATAATGCTCCTGCAGTGACATAACGTGCAGATTTCCATCTTTCTGCGCCCGTATACCGGAGATGGACGCTAACGCACCGGGTATAGTTGTAATGCAGGGGACTCCTCGAGCTACGGCTAAAGAACGTATACGCACCTCATCGCGACGGGGATTTTTCCCGCTGGGAGTATTAATCACAAGTGCTACTTCTCCACGTTCAATCATCTCCGCGATGTTCGGACTGCCTTCACTGATCTTCCCAAGAGTAGCGACAGCAACACCAGCACGCCGAAGCTCTACTGCCGTACCTTGAGTAGCAAATACCTTAAATTCCAGGCCCTGGAGCATTCTTCCGATCTCGCCAACATGACGTTTGTCCTCATCTCGCACGCTAACAAAAACGTTCCCATCTACCGGCAAAGGTGTTCCTGCTCCCATTTGAGCCTTGGCAAATGCCTTCCCAAACTGGTCATCGGCACCCATTACCTCGCCAGTTGATTTCATTTCCGGCCCCAGAATGATGTCAATACCGTGAAAACGATTGAATGGTAGCACCGCCTCCTTAACTGCAAATCGATGATGTTTTGCAGGAATCTGAACATCTAAATCATCCAGCGGTATCCCGACCATCACTTTTGCCGCAAGACGAGCCAACGGGATGCCGATTGCCTTCGATACGAATGGTACAGTCCGTGAGGCACGCGGATTGACTTCCAACACAAAAACAGCACTACCTTTGACAGCAAATTGAACATTCATAAGGCCAACGATGTGCAGCTTGCGGGCGATTGCAATTGTCTGTCGTTTAATCTCCTCTATAACTCCGTCCGAGAGAGAGTGCGGTGGTAGACTGCAAGCGCTATCGCCAGAGTGAACACCTGCCTCTTCTATATGCTCCATTACAACCTCCGTAGCACCTTCCAAAAAGCTGTCGATCAACACTGGCCGATCATTAGACACCTCTACTGCACGCAGCATGTAGTCATGCAGCGACTGATCATCATAAACAATCTCCATGGCACGACCGCCCAACACATATGAAGGACGCAAGAGCACCGGGTATCCAATCCTCCGCGCTTCACTCACCGCTTCCTCGAAGGATACTGCAGAGCCATTTGGTGGTTGTACTAGGCCTATTCCTGACAAGAGTTCCGCAAAGCGGGAACGGTCTTCAGCACAGTCTATTGCTTCGTAGCTAGTGCCAGCGATAGGCACCCCTGCGTCCACCAACCCACCAGCCAAATTGAGTGGCGTCTGCCCTCCGAACTGTACGATGATCCCGTCAGGACGTTCCTTGTCAACGATGTTGAGAACGTCCTCCATAGTTAGTGGCTCAAAATACAGACGAGTTGAGGTATCGTAGTCGGTAGAAACCGTCTCAGGATTGCAGTTGACTATAATGGATTAGTAGCCCACATCAGCCAAGCCGAACGCAGCTTGGCAGCAACAGTAGTCAAATTCGATCCCTTGACCAATACGGTTAGGGCCCCCGCCCAAGATGATCACACGTTTACGGTCAGATGAAGGAACTTCGTCATCATCTTCATAAGTTGAATAATAGTAGGGAGTATATGCTTCGAACTCTGCTGCGCACGTGTCAACTGGCTTATAGGTAGGAAGTATCGCCAACTCCTTGCGTTTCTTCCGCACTTCCTGCTCACTCTGGCCGAGCAGTATTCCAATCTGGGCATCAGAGAATCCACAGCGTTTGGCGGAAGATAGCCATAGAGGATCATCGTCGTCAGAAAATGAACGGTCAGTAAATTGCTTTTCTTGATCTACAATCTTCTCTAGAGATTTCATAAACCACGGATCGATGTTAGTAGCCAGACAGAGTTCTTCTACCGTAGCACCCAGTTCAAATGCATGCCGGATCTGGAACAGCCTTTCCGCACTAGGTACGCGCACGGCTTCCAGCAGTGCCTTCTTATCAACGCCAATCAACTGATTACTTAATTGGAAGCCATCCGCCTTGATCTCTAGTCCGCGCATTCCCTTCTGAAGCGCCTCGGTGAAAGTACGCCCGATTGCCATAACCTCTCCCACAGACTTCATCTGCGTGGTCAAAGTTGGGTCAGATTCAGGAAATTTCTCGAAAGCGAACCTGGGAATTTTGACCACGCAGTAGTCAATAGTTGGCTCGAAGCTAGCTGGGGTCTCTCGAGTAATATCGTTAGGAATCTCGTCCAGCGTGTATCCTATTGCAAGCTTGGCTGCGAACTTTGCGATAGGAAATCCGGTTGCCTTAGACGCGAGAGCGGAAGAACGCGACAGTCTCGGATTCATTTCGATGATCAGCATTCTGCCATCAGTTGGATCAAGGGCGAATTGGATGTTAGAACCGCCAGTCTCCACGCCTACTTTGCGAATGCAGGCAATAGCAGCGTCACGCATGGTCTGGTATTCGCGATCGGTCAGAGTCTGAGCTGGGGCAACGGTGATCGAGTCGCCAGTGTGCACACCCATTGGATCAACGTTCTCAATTGAGCAGATAATGACGACATTGTCTTTCTTATCTCGCATCACCTCTAGCTCGAATTCCTTCCAGCCTATTACTGATTGCTCTATCAAAACTTCGTGTGTCAGAGAGAGCTGCAACCCTCTATCCACGATGCGGTCAAATTCTTCAGGCGTCCGCGCTATGCCGCCACCAGCACCACCCAGGGTGAAGCTGGGCCTTATCACAGCTGGATAGCCAGTGTCGTTAACCGCGTCGCGAGCCTGCTGCGAGCTATTAGCTATGGTTGATCGAGGCACGGAAAGGCCAATCTCCTCCATAGCGCCACGAAAGTCCTGTCGGCGCTCAGCAACCTGGATAGCAGCCAGATCAGCACCAATCATCTCCACACCAAATCGCTCGAATAGACCAGCTTCAGCAGCCTCGACTGCTAGATTAAGCGCGGTCTGCCCCCCTAAAGTCGTGAGTACCGCGTCGGGACGCTCGCGATCTAGAATTCGCTCCAAAGCCCACATGTTGATAGGTTCCACATAAGTTTGGTCGGCTAACTCCGGATCGGTCATAATAGTAGCGGGATTAGAATTGAGTAGAATTACCTCAAGCCCTTCTTCTTTTAGCGCTTTACAAGCTTGAGTCCCGGAGTAATCGAACTCACATGCCTGGCCAATAACAATGGGACCGGCGCCTAATACCATGACCCGATTAAGGTCTGTTCGACGCGGCATCAGCGAGCTACAGCCATTTGGTCAAGGAACCGGTCGAACAGCCCTTGAGCATCATGCGGCCCTGGTGCTGCCTCCGGATGGTATTGGATCGCATAGACCGGCAAGTCTCTGTGCTGGATTCCTTCGACAGTGTCATCGTTGAGGTTAACTTGGGTCAACTCGTAGCTGTTTGGCAGGGTTTCCATCCGTACTGCAAAGCCATGATTCTGAGAAGTAACCGCAACCGTACCGGAAGACAAATCCTTAACAGGATGATTGGCGCCATGATGCCCAAACTTTAGTTTATAACACTCTCCTCCTGCTGCAAGAGCCATGATCTGCTGCCCTAGACAAATACCGAAAACGGGTAGCTTCTCTAGTAGTTCACGCACCACATTAACTAAATATGTCGGGCCATTAGGGTCACCTGGTCCGTTGGACAAAAATAACCCATTCGGAGAAAGCGAAAGAATCTCATGCGAGGAAGTCGACGCTGGAACAACTGTTATCCTACAGCCACGCGCCGCCAACAAACGCAGCAAAGGCGCAGCGCTACCCGCTCTACCCGCTGCGCGCGACGTACATGCCGTGTGGCAGCGTAGAGCTGCGCAATACAGAACCGCGGAACGTGCGCATGTGCAAAGAAACGGAATACTTTGTCGCGAGCCTGTTAAATGCGGAGGACGGGGCGTCGTGCGCCGCGGTCGGCACGCTGCTGCGCATCGACGGCGTGGAGAATGCGACGCGTGATTCGACGGGACAGGTGCTAGCGCGGCCGCGGGACGCGCCGCGGGCGCTGCGCGTACGGAGCACGGCCGTGGGCCGCCGGAGGCTCGTCGGG
>CAZTZA010000006.1:0-23145 GCA_964618015.1 uncultured Spirochaetaceae bacterium
TATCAAGTTTTAGACCTTAAGAAATCCAAAAATATATGAGATGGCCTACGCCTAATTCTGCGATATCCCACGCATTCTCAAAATCCGCTTACGTAACTCTCTTCCACGACTTTTATAGGAAAGTTCAGCGCTAATCAGACAGCGTAATAGAACTCTAATTGGCTATCGCAACAGAAGCCCCGCATTAATGAAAAATCCCTAAGGAACGAGACCGTAGGAATCACCTGTCTCTATAGCTATCATTGTCAGATTGCCGAGCGCGTATCTTGCCCTGACCGAACACGACGATCTGCAATCCGTCGACCGGATCATTGAGCCCGCAGAATTAGAAGAACAACTCGTTTTCACAAATATCGAAAGTGACACGTCCGATGATTTTTTCGGCAAGAAAAGGACCCTGCGGTCCACATAATATTTTCATACTCACCTGCACGAAACGCAGACTACTACTGTCGGTCATGGAGTGTATAAAATATTTTATGTATTAGTTTTAAAACACCTGAGTTGCGAATAACCATACTGAATCCTAAGAGTCATTTGATCAATGAATATAAAATCCTGAAATTCCTCAAGCATTTGCTGTTGTGAGATATCCTCAACTGATGTCATGATTGATACCTGTCCTGGGAGGGGAACGGGATGAACGGGACCTATAGGATCGTAGGTGGACGCCGACTTAAAGGAACAGTGGTTCCGATCCAGAACAAAAACTCTCTAATGGCGGCGCTGCCAGCAGCCGTAATGTGGGGCGGCCCTGTGCGCTTCCGAGACCTTCCAGCTACCAGTGATGTGGAGACTTTTCTGTCCATCTACCGCCGCTGGGGAGCCATTATCGAGGAAGATGGAAGAGATATCTCGATCAACTGCCGTCCAGTTCACTCTTACCGGATCGATACTGACCTGGGATCCCGCTTCCGCGCCCCTATACTGTTTGTTGGCCCGTTGTTGGCCCGTTTTGGAGTGGCGGAGCTGCCGATGCCCGGCGGTTGTCGGTTAGGGCAACGTGCACTAGAGACTCATGTCGCCGCGTTCCGCAAGCTCGGCGCTACGGTTGAGGAAGATGGTGACTATCTACGCTTCACCGCACCGACTCATAATCCGCAAAGTCGTACCATCTGGCTATCGGAAGCTAGCGTCACTGCTACCGAAAATATCGCTATGTACGCTGCGGGGACCGGTACCACAGTCCAAATCGTTGATGCAGCATGCGACCCCCACGTACGCGATCTCATCGATCTCCTATCTGACCAGGGAGCAACGGTTTCAGGCATCAATACTAACCGCCTAACCGTCACTGGGAACATCAAGTCAACCGCAACCACGATCGACTTCCGACCTTCTCCTGACCACGTCGACATCAGCGGGTTTATCGTCGCCGCAGGCATAACCGGTGGCCGAATCCGCATCCGGGGAGCCAACCTACCAGACATCATGACCGGACTAATCGATTGGTTTGAGAGGTTTGGGATTCGTATCACTCCTGATGGTGCTGACCTGATCGCCGACGGTTCAAATGAACTCCAGCTGGACGTATCGCTACTTCCCTCAGCGGCACCGGGTCTACCGAAGCTGGCTGTGCGACCATGGCCAGGATTTCCTACCGACGTCCTGCCCGTGATGGTAGCACTCGCCTGCAAAATGCGTGGCAGAATCTTGTTCCAGAACTGGATGTATGAGCACGGACTGCAGTTCGTCCATCAACTCAATCAGATCGGTGCTGATATTGAAGTACTCGACTCGCAACGAATCATGGTGCCTGAGCCACCGACACAGTTCCACGGCGGGGAAGTTACACCGCCGGAGGTTATACAGTCAGTCAAAGCCTTGTTTCTTGCTGCGCTAACCGAACCAGTCGAGACTATTATCCACGGCACCGACATCCTCCGGCGACGTTATCCGGATATTCTGAATGTGTACCGTTCACTGGGTGCCCAGATCGATAAGGTTAATTCCGAAAATGATGCCAGTACAGCAGCGACAGGAAGCCCAATCGATATTACGGCGCACGCGTGATCCTCAACTGGCATCTTACGGATTCTTTCAGTTGCTTATCCTTTGATCTCGGATTCTACAGCCTCAAGCTGATCAGCTCCGTCCAGCACTTCAATTTCTAGATGGAAATCCCGCACCTCACCTGGCCCTATATGCTGCAAATAACCGTTAGCACGGTTCCAGGCGCGGCCAAGTGGACTACAGTTGCCAGGCTCGATACCGGTAACGTAAGTGCGGCTCGCAAAGTGCTGCCACTGACTCAAGACTGGCATCTCGGCTAGAGGAAAGCGAAAGCGTAGCCCAAGTCCGAGTCGAGTATTGATGAAAGCTACGACAGCCATCTCCTCTGCATCACCGATAGGACGGTGCACATACACTACATCCCCTCCGCCCGGATGGGGAGGTGAGGCTACCGAATATTCTTCTGCCTCTACCTCTTGATCGTCCTGCCATCGAGTAGACCGCTCACTACTCACCAAAAAGCGGGCACCATCATCCAGTAACGGGAAACCAGGGTTCATGTGGTACAGCATCATCAGCGGTGACCGTTCTGCAGCCAGGTTCTCAACTCGGTCATGAATGCGAATAATGCGCTCTCCCAATGTGGTAGAGATAGTGCGGGATAGTTCTAGGCATGTGCCAAAAACCACTGCTTCCCGCATAGTGGCCTTAGCTGAAATGACATAGTCGTCGCCCTTCCAAAGCCCACCGGCTCGAACCTGTTTCCCTGGAAGAAAGGAAAGCCGACCATGCAACCCGAGCTCTTCGTCTTCCTCCTCTGGGTCAACCTCTGGATGGCCTACGAACGTCATTCCGCAAGTAGTAAGTAAGCCTCCGTAAAAGCCCCTCATCCAACCGTACCGCATCGGTTCGTAGAATGCAGGGCCCACATCACCAGTATTACCGCGAAAACAGAGTGACATCCCTTTATAGAAAGCAGATGCAATATCCAGAGAGCGGCCCGGCAGTAGAGAAAAGCTCAGCCCTGACGAGTTATTAATCTCGATTAGACCGGATCCTCGTTCATTGCCCTCGATGAGCTCTGACCGTCGTATACTAGCAACCTGGCTCATATCTCCGACTAAGTTGAGAAGGTCTGTACGTGAATATGTCCGTCCAAATAGGTGTGCCATAGATATCGTCAACGATAGCACGCTACTGGATAAACGTTTTCTCTAAAAAGCAAGACAATATGACACAGCTCGACGGGCTGTGCTCTCCGGCGGTATAACAAGTCAGTGGTGGAAGATGGAATGACCGAAAACGACACAATTGCTGAGGAGATAGTGATCGAGGACGCCCGCCTAGAGATCCTCCGGTATCCGATCGGCCGCTTCAAGGAAAATCCAGATCCAACTCGTGGTAAACACAAGGGCTGGATCGACCAGATAGGCGCAGTCCCAGGCGAACTACGGGCGTTGGTTCAGGACCTGTCAGAGCGCCAACTTGATATACCCTACCGCTCGGAAGGCTGGACCGTGCGACAAGTTGTCCACCATCTAGCAGACAGTCATCTGAACGCTTATATCCGTACTAAACTGGCTTTGACGGAGGAATCCCCTGCTGTTAAGCCATTCGACGAAGCAGCGTGGGCGGAACTACCTGACGCATCCGGGGCGCCAATTGAGTCGTCGATGAGCCTTCTAGAAGCGCTGCATTCACGCTGGGTACTTGCGCTGAGAGCCTTAGCCGAGGAAGCATTCTTGCGAACACTTCAGCACCCGAATCGAGGAACGATAACAATCAGCTACATGGTACAGCTTTACGCATGGCATGGACGACACCATATCGCTCACGTCAACACTTTACGTGACAAGATGGGATGGTGGTGAAGTAGCGGCCCAATGCGGGTCCACCTTGTCGACGGTACGTTCGAGCTGTTTCGTGCCTATTACGGAGCTCAACCCAAGTACTCACCTACCGGAAAGAATGTCGGTGCCGCGGCAGGACTGCTTCGGTCGCTGGCTATTCTGCTACGCCAGAGCGAGGTAACGCATGTTGCTTGTGCCTTCGATCACGTCGTTGAATCGTTCCGTAACCGGATCTTCCCTTCCTACAAATCAAGTAGAAGTGTTCCTGGGGACCTCCTTGATCAGTTTAGCCTAGCCGAAGAGGCTTCACGTTCTCTCGGCATCGTCACCTGGCCAATGGTGGAATTCGAGGCTGATGACGCCTTAGCCACCGCAGCTCTCCGCTATTCATCTTTACCGAGAGTAAATCAGGTAGTGATCTGCTCGCCGGATAAGGATCTAGCACAGGTCGTTGACGGTACCAGAATCGTAACTTTTGACCGCATCCGGCATATCCAACGTGATGAGGATAACGTCGTTGAGCGTTTTGGTGTCCTCCCATCATCTATCCCTGACTACTTATCGCTAGTAGGCGACAGCGCTGACGGCCTGCCAGGAATCCCGCGTTGGGGTGCACGATCTGCGGCTCTGATGTTATCCAACTACGGCACCATCGAATCTATTCCTGCAGAAATAGCACACTGGTCTGTGTTGCCACGTGGCGCTGAGACACTCTCCAAGAACCTAAACTCACAACGTGAACAAGCTCTTCTGTATAAGAAGCTAGCCACCTTGATAATTGATGTTCCAATCACCGAAACACTGAGCGACCTACAGTGGCTCGGTGTGCCACAAACTCGATTCGAAAGATTCTGCACAATATTGGGCATAGAGGCAGAAAATGCCCCTTCCCTTAAGTGGCTACAGAAGTCGCTATGACTGTTCCCTGAAAATCACGTCCTACCTACAGCTGACAACCTGTTTCTTCAACAATGTGCTTGTCGTCGACGCAACAAGCCCATACCCTCAAGCAGCGATGGGAACGAAAATCTACACACGACGAGGTGACGCTGGTCAAACCGACCTGGCACGGGGCCGACGCGTCAGCAAAGGATCTATTAACATTGAGTTACTTGGCCAGCTTGACGAGCTTAATGCTGCTATTGGGTTGTCCCGCGCTGCTGGCGTCCCGCCGCTAGTGGAGGATGATATAGCGACCATACAGGATGAGCTGCTGTGGCTGGGGGCTAAGGTAGCTGAGGCTGATGGCTCGACATTGGATCCAATCAATGAAGCAAGTGTTGCCCGGCTTGAAAACCAAATTGATGCTCATGAAGCAATGCTTTCACCGCTACACTCATTCGTTCTTCCAGGAGGTTCCACTTCTGGCGCACAACTCCACATAGCTCGATGTATCTGCCGGCGTGCTGAACGTACGCTCCATCGACTAGAGAAAAATTCGGATATGACTGAGATAGCTGCATACCTGAACCGACTGTCCGATCTGCTGTTCGTCTTAGCCCGGCGAACTAACGCACTAGCCGGCATGCCGGAGCCAACATGGGTTGGCCGGAAAACAACCCAGTAATTGTCATGCAGAAAGTGATCGACAAAGCACATATCGTGATTCCCGGTGATTATCCATTACACATCGCTAACTCACCGCATCTTGAACGACTTAAACCGCATCGGGTTACCGTGTTCACTGACCTTCCCTCCTCTGAAGACGAGCAAGTGAATCGAGTATGCGATGCAGATATTATTCTCAACTCCCGATCGCAAGTATTCTGGAAAGAAAATCTCCTCCGCAGGCTACCGCGCCTTGCTCTGATTGCTACTTGCTCAATTGGCGTAGACAACATTGATCTCCTATCCGCAAGAGAGCTTGGCATCCTGGTCTGCAACCAGCCAGGTCGGACCGCTTCAATCGTGGCCGAGCACACGATCGCACTGCTCATGGCAGCCGCTAAACGAACAGCTTTCTTCACCGAATCGATGCGCGCCGGTCGCTGGGAAAGACGTGACACGGTCTACTTGCATGGCAAGACCCTCGGAGTGATCGGCGTTGGCGACATCGGAGCCGCTGTGGTGCAATTGGGCCAGGCGCTAGGAATGAAGACAATTGCATGGACTCTTAACCCCGACGCGGATCGAGCTACAAAGCTGGGAGTACGCTTCGTCGAGTTGGATGAACTCTTAGCCAACGCCGACGCCGTAAGCATCCACGTTAAACTCACCGAAACAACCCGTGGCTTGATTGGCGCAAGAGAGCTTGCACTGATGCGACCTGGATCCCTATTGATCAATACGGCACGAGGCCAGGTGGTAGACACCCAGGCGCTCACCGTAGCACTTCAGTCCGGCCATATAGGAGGAGCAGGCTTGGATGTGTTCGCCACCGAACCAATATCCCTTGAAGAACCGCTTCTTGCCTGCGAGCAGGTAGTTCTGACGCCGCATTGTGCCGACACGACACCGGAAGGTGTTGACTTACTCAACAGTGGAGCAGTCGATAATATCCTGGCATTCCTCCGCGGTAATCCGGAAAACGTCATCAAATAGAGCGGTAAAGCCAACAAAACGTGATATTCGTCGGCCTTATTCTGATGTCGTTCCCGTCATCCATGATCTATCTGATCAGTTTACTATTCTGCTACTCCCACGCAGTAACCAACTGCAGTGGCTGCGTATACACGAGCTACTCGAACTAACTCTTCCACAGACACCCGTTCGTTAACCGTGTGTGCACCAGTGGCGCGCGGACCATGTGTGATAGCAGGAATCCCAGCTATATCACTAAAGCTATTACCGTCATCGGCGAACCGTTTGGCGCCACGCGGTAATGGAGCGCCCAACTCTAACTCTATCGAACGATCAAAAGCGCCTACCACAGGATGGTCGCAATCCAGCCTAAACCCACCACGGACGAGCCGGAAACGGCAATCCACATCTATCCCCTCTGGAGCGTGACGAGCTAAGAAAGAGCGTAACCTTGCTTCCGCGTCTTGCGGCCGCGTCCCAGGAAGCCAACGTTGTGTCCCCTCAAATTTAAGCTCCACTGGTGACTGATTATAGATTTGCCCGCCTGAGACCATTCCAATAAAAATACTAGCTTGACCAGCGAGGCTCTTGCCCTCTCCTCTAAGCTCAGCTGCCAAATCCTTTATGGCCAACGTCAACTCAGCTCCCGCTGCGATGACGTCCGGCTGTTCAGCACCACCTAGAACCTCGTGCATCGGCTCGCCAGCACGACCAACTGTGACGCTGATAAACGCGGAACCCCGACCAACTACTGGCAACTCTGATGCTTCATACTCGGGCAGCATCACAGCATCTCCGAAGACACCTGCTGCAATCATCTCATTTAGCTGTTCGCCATATCCCCATGGAGCTTCGTGCAGATCATGAGCAGTTAACAATATGTCACCAGCCGGCAGGCCACCCGCATCACGCACCGCACGTAGTGCTTCTATCGCTGCAGCCAATCCCGCCTTCATATCAGCAGATCCTGAACCTTGCAGAAAGCCACCTCTGACCTCCGGAGGATGATACGGAAGGTGAACCGTATCCATATGCCCGTCGAACTGCAGCGTTAGACCCGGTTTGTGACCATGTAACCGGGTAATAACCGCGGGTGCCTTTGGGTGTCCAGCAGCCATCCGCTCGACAACAAAGCCATCGGCAGAAAGCAGCTCAGATAGTCGGTCAGCTGCTGCTCCCGCTTCTCCTGTTGGACTTGGAACAGAAATTAGTTCCTTCGCAGTGCGAAGCAATCGCTCCGAATTAACCGCTTCTCGGACAGAGTCTACAGTCAAGAGAAGTGCTCAACACACGAACAGAGATCCCTCAGTTGCTCACGTGATTTAACTCCAGCCACCACTGAAATAACGCCATCACGTTGCAACAACCATTGGAAAGCATAACAAGGGGCAGACGCTCCAGCGTCGATGACCTCTTTATGAAATTTCCCTATACGCTCGTACGGAATCTTGCTGGAGTCAATCCAAGCCGACTCCGCTGCTCTGCTGCCTGCTGGTGGCTCAATTCTTGATCGATACTTTCCTGAAAGTAACCCGCCAGCGAGTGGCCGATACGGGGTAAGCGCGATATCATGACTCCGACAGATTGGCAGATACCCAACCTCCAGATCACGCTCCAGCCAATTGTAGCAAGGTTGCGCCACGACCGGCATCGGCGCAGCCCCCGCGTGACACAAATCGAGCATCGTCTCAATCTGATCGGTATCGAAGTTTGAGAAACCCCATTTGAGTACCTTACCAGCAGCAACTAGCCTATCAACCGTATTCAAGGTTACTTCCAGCGGTGTGGAATCATCAGCAATATGGAGCAAGTAATAGTCGACGTAGTCAGTGTCAAGACGCCGTAAACTTGCGTCGATCTGTGCCTCAATATGTTCTCTTCCTAGGCCAGTCCCTGCGTAATCAGTTCCTGAAGGATGCTTGCCACCCGGGCCACTTCCAACTGGATTACCCACCTTGGTAGTGATAACTGCCTGGTCTCGAAGACCTTGCAAAGCCTCGCCCAGGATTTCCTCAGCTACACCACCCGGGGACCCAAGAAAACGATCGTAACCCTCATATATATCAGCAGTGTCGAACATGTTGACACCCAAATCGAGCGCCTCGTGCACCAGATTGATTGCTTCTCGCCGTTGAACCGGTCGACCGAACAGCATAGTCCCGAGAGTAATAACGGACACGCCGCTTGGCGTTCCAGCAAGTGGTCTCCGCTGCATATTTCTCCTCCCTCATCACTTTTCCAGCTCCCAGAGTGGAATCTGGCAGGGAGATAATGCCGTGATAATGCCGTCCTCGTCACGGAACCGAATTTTTATAATTATTGGACAAGTACCCAACCAGCAGTTGAGATAGACTTCGCTGACTGTACACGTGAATTTCGGAAGATAAATTAGTCTAACGGCATAGTACGAAAGATGCAGTTCTAATTACGAATCTTCAAAATCAACAAGTCATTATTATCAATCAGTTGATTATGACCATCGAAAAAATCAAGTTTTTCAAGTCAATCGCTGCAAATAATTCGTCCGAGCCATACCCATTCGGCCGGCTTTAATTAATAAAAAAGATGAATCTATACCTCAGCTGACGAATCCTTGCCCCAATCGCACTAGACGATCCTCAAGCAAGCCAAAGAACCGGTGTCCGCCGGCAACACTGTTGAAACGCCAGCCTAGTTGGATGCTGCAGCGCTGACAGAATACCACCTGCCATGCGTAACCCGGAAACCACGTAGCCATTCGAATTTTACTGTCTATCGTGCGACAGCTATCCGCAGCACTAAAGCAACAAACAGTGTATTTCAGTCTTTTTCTATCAAAAAAAATGTGGCGATGTGACCCAGCTATGTTAACACGTGCACGCTCACGAACCACTTCCGTCCCGCATGACGTGCAGAACAGCATTTCCGACGCCCAAAGGTCCATGTCGAGTTTTTTAAGGAGCGCAGAACGATGCCGACGGATAGACATAAAAGATCCTCTTGATTGTGCAATCGCGAACAGGCATTGACAAGACGTCGCAGGACGTGCGCCATAGGAACGTGTCAGATCACATGCACAGCCACTCCATACAATTCTGCTCATCATGTTCCGCCGAGCTGACGTCAAGGCATGTTGATGGTATCCAACGTCCTGCCTGTAACGAATGCGGCGCTGTCGTATATTTGGATCCTAAGGTAGCTGCAAGCGCCATCGTGGAAAACTTCGGCTGCATCGCACTAATTAAGCGAGCCATTAGTCCAGCGATCGGGAAATGGACCTTCCCAGGAGGTTACGTGGACCGTGGGGAGCCGGTAGACCGCGCAGCTGTTAGAGAAACCTGGGAGGAGACTGGCCTTCAAATAACTATCGATGCGCTACACGGCGTATTCTCGTATCCCGGTATACCAGTAGTGTTAGTAGTCTATACCGCATCGGTAAACGGCGGAACGCTGGTGCCAGGACCAGAATGTGAGGAAGCTGCCTGGGTAACTCCAGACGCAATACCCTGGCCCAAGCTCGCCTTTCCCTCAACAAGGGACGCACTACAAGCTTGGATCTCTCGGGAAAACTCATGAGAGAAACACTAGAAAGCATCTACCGTGCTAGCCTGGCACCGATACAGCCAGAACGTCTGATACGTTCTGGAGTATCCCTGCAGGGGCAAACGCTACGCGTGAAAGGCTGGAATAGCTCGATCGACTTAGACACAGTAAGACAGATTTTTGTTATCGGGGCTGGAAAGGCTTCAGCAGCTATGGCACTTGCTCTAGAGCAAATATTAGGTGACCGAATTACCGGTGGCACCATCGCTACAAAAGTCGGACATGGGAAGTCTCTCAAACGCATAGAGGTGATAGAAGCGGGCCACCCATTCCCGGATAGTGAAAGCCAACGAGCCGCACACGCAGTTATGGAGCATTGCCGATGTGCCGATGAACGGACACTGGTAATTGGCCTAATCTCTGGCGGTGGATCGGCACTACTATCTGCTCCACTACTTGAAACAGATGAGAAGGAAGGCATGCCTCTCAAGCTAGACGACAAGCGAAAGATTACCGAGTTACTCTTGTCCTGCGGTGCGACAATTCAGGAGATAAACTGTGTACGCAAGCACCTTTCACTGATAAAAGGAGGCCGCCTCGCAGCACTGATCCATCCTGCTCGTTCCCTCAACTTGATTCTATCCGACGTGGTTGGCGACCGATTAGACACCATCGCTTCAGGCTTGACTGCCCCAGATCCTACCACCTACGCAGATGCGCTGGTGATTACCGATCGTTATGGCATAACTGCGTCACTACCAGCAGCTGCTCTACGACTCTTACAGATGGGCTGTGACGGCAGAATCCCAGAAACAGCGAAGCCAGGATCTAAAGAACTTGAAAACGTTAACAATATATTGTTGGGTAGTAATTTATCTTCCATCATTGCGGCCCAAAAAGAGGCTCAAGCACAAGGCTGGCAAACTCTAACCCTATCATCTCAGATCGTTGGAGAAGCACGTGAAGTGGCGAAAGTGTACCTCGCAATCGGTTTGGATATTGCCCGCCACGAGATGGCAGCGAAAATTCCTTGCTGCGTTCTCGGTGGAGGAGAGACCACGGTTACGCTTCGCGGTGACGGCACCGGCGGACGAAACCAGGAGTTGGCGCTATCGTTCCTATCCGAAGTTGATAGTTGTCCAGAACGAAACCGATTGCATTTTCTCTCGGCCTCAACCGACGGTAGCGATGGTCCAACCGATGCAACAGGTGCATTTGTCGATCCGGTCGTGTATAGTGAGGCTAAACGTTTGCAACTAGACGCCCGTGAATATTTGGAACGTAATGACTCGTATAGTTTTTTTGATCGTGCTGGTGCCTTGCTAAAGACAGGGCCTACTCGCACGAACGTGGGCGACCTGCAATTCTTATTGATCACTGAATGATTGAGAGCCAGTTTTGAAACAACCTTGGGGCAGATATGCCGACGGTCATCCAATCTCTATGGAAGCATTCAAGAGGTTAGCATCCGCCTCTCCAAATGGTGTACTGGACGTGTTTGCCTCTGACCAGCATGGCTCTTACATCGCGCTGCTAAATTCTTTCCTCGCGAACAGCACCACACCTCGGACAGCTGGAAACGATGACGTGCGACGCGCAACCAGCGCGTTCGCTGCAGCACTTAATGGTACTGTCACGGCAGCTCTATTTAACCACCTATCCTACACTACACCGAAATTTCGAGACCAACTTGGAACAGATACATATTTAATCGGGCGACTTGAAGCTTCCGCAACCGAAAATGTGGATGGCGGTGCTGGGAAGATCGCGAAGCTCGAAGTACCCCCAGAACAAGCAGCTGAGTTTGTCGATGGTTTCAAGACGCTCGTCAATCTCAATCCGGACCACCGGGACAGTTGGGATCAAAACCGTGACTGGTTAGCTGATGTCGCCGAGAGATGCCTGCAAATGGGCAAGCCCCTATTCTCGGAAACATTGGTGATCCAGGGTCAGGAAGAAGATCGCGCATCTATTGCAGAACGTTTACCAGAGACATTAGTGCAGATAGCCGAAGAATTTAGTTCATTCGGAACCTTCTACAAAACACAGGTACCGCTGCTCTGGGTAGAAGACGGTGCCGGTAACGTGAAAACTGCCTCCAGCGCGGCGGTAGTGCGAAGGACCTGTGAGCGTATCGCCGCATCGTCTCCGCGACCTCTATTTCTCCTGAGCGCTGCTGTCGACTTCTCTCAATATGCAGCTCAGTACGCATTGGTAGCCGATCTTGTGGCAGCTCCAATGTGCGGCCGTGCCTACTTCAAAGAGTCTTTCGCGGCCCCATCATCTACCACTTGGGATAGTCTGGTTGATACCTTCAAACGCATAGCCTTACCGAGAGTGCATCAAATGCAAGAGATAGCTACGGCTCAGAGCAAGCCTTGGTGGCACGCACTTGACTGGATTTCTGCAGAAGGTCGTCAACTGATCGAGACAGGACCCCGCCTCCTGCCAAGCGTCGCTGGTAATTTCGGCTACTAACGAACCACCGCTACCGCCTGATTTCTACGATCGTGGTGGTCCCACCACGCTCAATTGTAAGCTCAACGTCTTCTGCACCTGCTACCTCATCGTAGAAGGATTCTGCATTGTAAACCTTTATATCATTGACCTTTGTAATCAAATCACTGACACGCAAACCAACACGCCCAGCCCAAGATGTACGGGTTACTCCTCGAACGACAACCCCCCTGCTATTCGGATCTGCCGCAACTGCAATGCCAGGCCAATCATTATTGCCAGCTTGCTGCCCGTGACGCTCACCCAAGCGAATACGTAGATTACGAGAGACGCCATCACGCTCAACAGTTAGAACGAGATGGGTACCTGCACCAGCCTCCGCAATTGCGTTAAGCAATTCTCTGCGGTCTTCAATCCTCACTCCATCTACAGCGGTAACTATATCACCCGCTATCAAGCCAGCTCGATTTGCAGGAGAGCCTTTGAATACGCTCCAAGCCATCACGCCCGAAGTAGGGATAGTTGAATCCTTTCCTGATATAGCCGACGCATTCTCGATCATTATTCCTAAGTAGCCCGGCCGCACTCCGTCACCACGAAGTTGTTCAGCTATTTTCACCGCAGTATTTATCGGTAATGCGAAACCGAGACCGACTGATCCTCCTGTACGGGAAGCGATCCATGTATTGATCGCAATAACCGAGCCATCCAGGCCAACTAAGGCACCTCCAGAGTTACCTGGATTGATAGAAGCATCGGTCTGGATGTATTCGGCTAGAGGATTGTTAGACTGTTCACGGCCTAGCCCACTGATAATTCCAGAAGTCACCGTCGACTGAAATCCAAATGGGCTACCCACTGCCAGAACTTGGTCCCCGACGACTAACCGGTCGGAGTCTCCGATTGTGGCAACCATCAGAACCTCCTCTGACTTGAATGACAGCACAGCAAGATCATAGAAACTGCTATCTGCACCGATCAATTGCGCCTCATATTCCGTTCCTGCGTGAAGGGTTATTCTAATGTTATCGGTGTTTTGTATAACGTGCGCATTAGTCAGCACATAGTAAGTTTCACCCTCGCTATCGTATATAACGCCTGACCCCGTCCCTCCTGGCTGATCAAAAGATCGGCCATAACGACGTGAAGTGACCGTAGTAGTGGTGTCTATTTGTACTACCGAGCGGATAGATTCGCGCGCTACATCCCGGAAAACTTGCTGTAGAGAAAGGGCCGCGTTCATTGCTTCAGGCCCCTGTAGAGAAACCATCGCCTTCGGTTCGGCATGCACTTTCGACGGTTGAGCAAATCCTGCAGACTCCCGCGATATGGCCTGATCGCTACTGGGTCCCGCAGAGCAAGCAAAATTCAAACCAGTCAAAGCTACGATCACGATAGTCCAACAAAATAGGTAGCTATATTTTTTTCTCAGTAACATGCACTCCCTCCTTCAATGGTCACCTCTGACTAGATATTCATCGCATCGGATTACGGAACAGAATACCCCCAGTTAAGAATTCGTAACATTAGGGACAGCGGGCACTGCCACTTCTTGACCTAAGCGAGCTGACTTAAGTGCCGCGTCCACCGTAGCAGCAACCTGCCAGCCGTCGACCTCATCACAGGTAGTACGGCGGCCCGTATCGATAGCATCAGCGAAGTCGTCAAGCAAATACCGGCTGGGCTCTGCGGCAACGCGGCGATGCTGGAACGCGGACGGTGCTGCATCACGATGATAAACAGCTACTTCCGGGCGTGGCTCGGCGATCACGACATTGCCCTCGCTACCGACTATGCGCAAGGTCAACTCTCCCAAGTCTGGATGGCTGGCCTGCCCAATACGACCGAGGCAGATGGAAGCCAGGGTACCGTCAGCCAATTGTAAGCTGAGCGACGCCAAATCCTCTATACCGTAATCACGGTAGCGCTGAAAAAAGTGGCTACTTGTGCATGCAAACACTGTAGTGACCGGCGATCCGACAAGATATGAGATGTACGCCAATGGATAGATCCCTTCGATTGAAAGCTCTCCGAACGGTTCCCAAGAAGGTGGTGGCGGCTCAGGAGATCCTTCCCCTATACGTGGTCCGGCATCCTTGGCGAAGTAGAAATCGATATGGATCGCCTTCACCTTACCAAGTGCGCCACTGCAAAGCAGATTCCTTGCCTGACGAATTGCCGGGTTGCCGTTGCGGTTCCATAGCAGGAACCGTGTGCCAGCACGACGGACAGCACGCAAGATACGGCTGCATCCAGCCAACGTATCAGCCATCGGTTTGTCCTGGATTACATGCAAACCAGCAGAACAGGCAAGTTCAGTCAGCTCGGCATGGCGAGAAATCGCGGGGCTCACACATGCTGCTTGCGGCCGGTAACGATCCAGCGCAAGCGTAATGTCATCTACGAACGGGACTCCAAGATCCGTGGCGAGCTGTCTCGACCTTGCCAACGACCAAGCTGGTGCAGTTACTTCGTCAGCCACCGCAACCAGGCAAAACCTTGGGTGGCCCTCCGCTACAGCACGTGCAAAGTAGCAGTGCCGCGATCCTCCCAAGGCAATTACCGGTATCATGTCAAAACTATTCTAACTGCCGTAGATGCTGCAAGAGATTGAAGAATCGCTTCAGTCACTGAGCTCACAACGTTTTCAGCACTAGCACTGCTGGTTGCCCCGTTGGCGAAAGCCCTTAGTAGCGCTCGTTCAGCGTCTCCCTTTATAGGCAATCCGTGTATCCCATCCTGATCATATAAAATCTGCATGTTGTGATGGTCATCGGCATGTGCAGCGCCGTTGGAACCAATTAGCGTGATTGCTTCATACGGATCAAAAGGCGCATCAGCTATGTCCAAAAGAGCCATACCTCCCCCGACAAAGCCGATGTGCGCTTGCATACAGCCTTCACCACCTGAAGCATAGACCACCCGCGGCAAAGCTCCGAATATCCATAATACTGCGTCAACCATATCGCGCAGCGGAAAATAAATAGCATCATCCGTTTGGTGGACCGCTAGCTTTACTTCATTTTGCATGCTCCACGAGTTCATTCGCACAAGCCCAGTAAGTCCCAGCTCTCTGGCCTTCACAGCCCTATCAAGAGCTATTACTTCCGGCCGCCACCGATGCCTATATGCTGTAAGCAACCTTCCAGAAGCGTTTTCCGACTCCTTTACAAGCGTATTGTACTCTGCGGCCTGTGCTATCGATGGCGCTGATGACAGTACCGCTACGCCGGCGTGTACGTACTTAGCTATGAGATCTGCGTGTAATGATGATGCTCGATCGATTACTACTCCGTCCACTTGGTCCGGGTCAGAAGAGCTGATCAAACGCAGATATCCAGCCGCTTCGGCCTGGCGCGCAACCAACGAAGGCTCCTGATCCAAGAACGATAAACGGAACGGAGTTCGGATACTCATTATCTATAACTTTTTAAATGACCAGAACTAGGGAGCTCATTGCTCCGGAATGCTGATAGCTCTGCCCCAATCAACCGCCGTGTCGCTGCCACACCATTAACCCGACAATGCTCGAGCAGTCGGCTGAGCTCTGCGCGATCATCGATGCGGATCAATGATGGGTAATATCTAATCATATAAAAAAATAGTCGACGATGGTCTAGCCGCAGGCTAGGCGCACGTGTACCAGTCCGATGATCACCTTCTCCAGGAGTTAGGCTCTGATATTCCCGATCCAATTCAGGAACGAAACCCTCGTTCGCGCAGCGCCTTACAACCTCTGATTGGATCAAGTCTCGTATTCTGTCGATGTTAGTGCCGGAACGTACCTCGACGCTAACGCTCAGCTTCACAAGCGGGATACCATCAGCTGTAAAGCCGCAAAGCGTGTCGGTCTGAATATCTTTCTCGATAGGTAACAGTGTAGAACGAGGATAAACTTTTAACTCCTGTAGTCGCTCAATGCGCTGCTCAATCGTACGGATCGACTCCTGAAGACCTGCGTGGCCAGGCTCGGCATTCAGGGCTTCACGATAAGTCGGCAGCACCTCCGTAGAAAGATAATGAATCGCCTGCGGCAAGGGCACCGTCATATACTGTGCCCGGAAAACCTCTTCTGATCCTTCCTCCAGGCCATAAGGCGGCTCTGCCTGATACTCCCGTGCTAATACGGGCAGCAGCGCCCTGACAAGCAACCGTAGCGGCTTTCGTAGCTTCTCCGTTCTGAACAGAGGCTGGTAAACATCGTCCCGGTGTGAATGCTTACTAATGGCCAAAGAGACAATCCTCGCCAACTTTCTGGTACGAGTTATATCGGCGACACGATCTTCAAGTAGGACAGATCCACCAGCTAGAAGGAATTCCTCCATTTGAGCCTGAGCAGCGAGAAATTCCTGGGAACCACGGATCACCGCCGAATGTTCGTCAGACAGCGACAATTCGCGCAGATCGTCCATAGCTCGCAGAGCCTCCAGCGCTTTAAAACGCGCAAGCTCCGCATGCTGACCATCTTCGCATAGGCGACGAGCCAACTCTAGACGTATCGCTGCCAACTCCAGAATGGTATGGAAATCACGCAACCCGGCAAACTGGAGGTCATCAACCTGTACCGCCGCATCGAGTTCTGCCTCACGACGTATCAATTGAAGAAACTTCTGTCTGCTATTTTCTGGTGAACGATCTGGGTTACGCGACATTAATAGATCCGCCAAAATAGAACTATGCTGTGAATAGACAGCTGCGCCAACTCCTATTGATTGGTAACGTGATAGAGATGAGTATCCTATTGAAAATCCGGAATATGTTGGACAACGCGAAAATCGAATACCAACATGTGTCCCACAAGCCGGTTCGGACCTCAGAGCAAGCAGCGGAAATAAGAGGCGAACCACTTTCGATCGGTGGCAAAGCGCTAGTAGTGAAGATTGGAGACGGCTTCCGGCTGTTCGCGTTGAGCGCTGCGCTCAGGCTTAATTCGGAAGCGGTGCGCAAGCGATTCAATTCACGCAGGATGCGCTTTGCAAGCGTATCGGAACTATTGGATCTTACCGGTCTGGTACCCGGCAGTGTCCCGCCGTTCGGAAAACCAATCCTGAGACTTTCTCTTTGTATCGATCCATCACTACTAACTAACGAACGCATAGCATTTAACGCTGGATCGCTCACAGATTCACTGATAATGCAAACTGCTGACTATCTCACCGTGGCTAAAGGAGAAATATTCCGGTTCGCCGAGGAGCGATGATGAGGACTATAACGTCCACAGTACTAATAATTCTAATCGCCCTGCCGGCCACCGCGACCCCCACCATAATCGTCAATCGCATGGATTCGGAGCTGGAGTCATTCCGGATCGTGCGCGTCGCTAGCGGCATTAACCATCCGTGGTCGATTGCCTTTCTGCCCGATAGTACTGCACTGATCAGCGAACGGTCTGGAGGCCTTCTGCGCTTGGACTTACATAGCGGTAAGCTGCAGAACTTGTCTGGCGCACCGAGAGTAACGGTGATCGGACAGGGAGGCCTGCTGGATATTGAGCCTCATCCACGATTCTTAGATAACCGCCTTATCTACCTCTCCTACGTTACTGGACGTTCCGGAGCTTATACCACTGGCATTGTCCGAGGCCGTCTCACCGACTCTGGTCTGACAGATCTTGAAGAGATATTTACAATGAACCGTCCTTCTGGTGGACGTGTCCATTTTGGCTCACGACTGATGTTCGGAAATGATGGAATGCTGTACGCAACCTTAGGGGATCGAGGGGAGCGGCACCGAGCTCAGGACCCAAATGACCATGCTGGTACTATCATTCGTCTGCGTGACGACGGCACCATTCCGCTTGACAATCCTTTCGCCAACGGAAAAAGCAGTGCCGCCCCCGAGGTTTACTCCTTCGGCCACCGCAACCCACAAGGTCTGGCAGTCCACCCTATGACTGGCAGACTTTGGGCACACGAGCATGGACCTCAGGGTGGAGACGAAATTAACGTAATAGATGCTGGGTTCAACTATGGATGGCCCGTGATAACCTTCGGCACCGAATACCGCACCGGAGCGGCGATCGGAATCGGAACTGATGCTCCAGGGATGGTCCAACCAGTGCTGCATTGGACGCCTTCGATCGCTCCATCCGGCATGACCTTTTACACAGGTAACAGTTTTCCTGCCTGGCGAGGCCACTTATTCGCCGGGGCTCTGGCAGGCCGTCATCTTCGTCGGGTAGAGTTCGATGGTGAGCGAGCAGTCGCGGAGGAGATTCTTTTGGAAGACCTAGTGGGGCGTATTCGCGATGTTAAGCAAGGTCCTAACGGGATGCTTTGGGTCTTAGAGGATGCCCGCCGGGGCTCGATCTACCGTCTGGAGCCGATCTGACATGTCAAAGAAGTTATTAACCACTAACAAATGCCCTGGTATTAAACTGCTATGAAGTCCTACCGTGCTGCCTTGATCGGATGTGGACGGATTGGTGCCTTCATTGACAACGAGGGCGCACAAAAATTTGCCTACTCACACGCCGCAGCATATGAGGCATGTGACAGAACGACTCTTGTCGCCTGCTCTGATCCCCGAACCCAAGTAATGGCACAAGCTGGTAAACGCTACGGAGTTCCCGTAGCGCATCAGTATACCGACTATCGTGAGATGATAGATTCCGAACGACCAGACATCGTTAGCGTCTGTACCCAGCCAGAGCACCGTGCAGCGATAGTCATCCACGCCGCTGAAAATGGGACACGCGCGATCTACGCAGAGAAACCTATGGCTGGGTCGCTAGCCGAGGCTGACGCGATGGTCACGGCCATCGAGAGAAATAACGTCACTTTTAACATGGGTACTAACCGACGCTGGGACACTGGCTATGGGATTATCCGCTCGCTTATCGCTGAGAAGCGGTATGGCGATCTTCGATCTCTGACAATTCACGCCGGCTTCGGGCTTTTTAATATGGGCAGCCACGCTTTCGATCTTCTTCTCTGGCTCAATGGAGATATGCCGGTGGATTGGGTCCAGTTCCACTTATCCCAGGACGCAAACCGGATCGAGGGCGACCGACTTCGCGCGGACCCTTCCGGCGGGGGGCGCCTGCAGTTCGAGAACGGAATACCAGCTTTCCTACTCGATAGCGGACGTCCGTTCGAGGTTGAAGCAGTTTGTGAAACTGGAATTATCTCCACGCTTGGCAACGACCACGAATGGCAAATTAGAGAAGTTGGCGATCTTGACCAGCGAGGTAAACCGGCCTTTCGTCCCGGAATCTTCCCTACTTTTGAGCGTACCAGTCCAGCAGTCAATCTTATCATGGACCTCGTCAATTCTCTTGAAACTGGAGCACCCACTCGAGGCGGGATTGGAATCGCACGCAGGAATACGGAGTTGATTTTTGCCTGCCTTCAATCACATATAGATGGTGGGATTAGAATAAACCTACCGTTGGTTAGCAGTAATCTTCGGTTAGAACGCGAGCTTGCTCCACGCGACCCAAAATTCGATCGATAAACATAGTAATAGTAATTATATGTATTAAAAAATTCCTAAAGACAGATATCCAGGCGACTGGGAACCAGTCTTACACCCTGATCATAAGCTGCCCAATAGCAAAGCCTACACCGGGTCTCTCGCTTTTTCAGACAGTGTCCGGCAATCTGTATTGATTGACCGAGAGTACGTTTACGAACTGCTGCTCGCACAGCACGGTCCTCAGAATTGGTGGCCGAGCGATTCTCCATTCGAAATGATGGTTGGTGCAGTGCTGGTGCAGCGTACCAAGTGGCGCAACGTGGAACGCGCCATTGAGAAACTACGCTCATCCGGCCTGCTAGACCCTAAACGCATGCGCACCCAGTCAGTTGAAAGGCTTACTACGTACATCCACTCATGCGGTTTTTTTCAAACTAAGGCGCGCCAATTGAACGCTCTCTGTGCTTACTTCTCAAGACACGATGATGACGTATCTCGGATGCGTGATATCAGTTCTACCTTGCGTGAGGAACTCGAGTCGGTACGAGGAATTGGGCCAGAGACTGCGGACGCAATTATGCTCTACGCAGTCGGTCTTCCTACTTTCATTGTAGATACCTACACGCGGCGCATTTTCGATAGGCTGGGAGAGCCTTCTGCCACTGCTCCATACCCGGTCTTTCGATCGTGGCTCTTAGCTGGAGTGAAAGCAGATGCCAAGATACTCGGCGAATACCACGCGCTTTTGGTATGCCACGGCCGTGAGATCTGTACGAAAAGGATGCCTGACTGTGGTGCGTGTTCCCTCTGCGACTTTTGCCCCAGTGCAAGCAAATCTTTCTAGGAGTAGGCCAGATATTCTCGTAGCTTGTCTGCGTATTGGCCTAAAATGAAATCGGCGTCCTCACTGCTGCCACGAGGATGAATAACCTCTACGGAACAGAATCCATTAAATCTGGCCTGAGATAGCAATCGCAGCGGAGTTTGATGATCGTAGCGACCGGCGCCCAACGCCACTGTCTGAGCATGGCCGTCATCTCCATAATCGTAATCGTGCACGTGTAAGTGTCGTACCAACCCCTGGAGGTTCTGGAAAGTTATTTCAGGACGCTCTAATAGTCTCATCGGGTGTAGCAAGTCCCAGAGAACGGCACAGCATTCATGATCAATCAGCTCAACTACCGCTCGTACTAGCGCTGACGCACACCAATAGTCATGTGTCTCTATCAATACTGTCACGGATCTTGCTGCAGCTTCATCCATAACCGCCCGATAGCTGTCAGCCACGTAGTCTATGACAAGCAACAAATCAGTTTCTGCATGAACTCCACCAAAAGTCCGTACATAAGGTGAACCTATGTCACTGGCAAGTTCAATATACCGGCGTAAATCCTCAATCTGGCTCTCCCTCTCCTTCTTGTCGGCCACTGCCATTTTTACGCCCGTCGCAACGCAGCAGAACTCAAGTCCTTCGCTATCGAGCCTATCGTGCGCCTCTTGGCGTTCCCGGGCCGTCATAGTCGCTTCGATCCCTACCTTATGATCCCACTCAACACGTGGCTCCAGTCCGTTATAGCCGTGACGTTTCATTGCCTGAACGATTTCCCCTAGTGTCCAGTCCGGACAGACACTAGTCATAGTCGCTAAATTCATCGAAGTATTACCTCGCAGAAGTTTTGTTAAGACATCAGCCCCTCTATGTCAACACTCGCCAGCAAGATCCAACGTAGTTTCAAATATTACAATAACTTCCTATTAACTATTAATACAATTAAATCCACAAGTATCTGCTCCATATTCCTTAAGCATTGATGAAGATAAAAGGAGTAAACTCAAGAAAACATAAAGACCCAATGGAAACTTATATCCATATAGAAAACTATTTATCATACCAAACTATAATCTTATTCAACGCTATAGACACAAGTCTCATCTTCAATTATTTAATACTATAATACCAATAATTTCATATCTATACAGATTATACTATTATCTATCGAAAATTATCCTATCACCAAGATCCTCGGAACACGAACGAGAGTCAAATCAGATCAGTTATGTTAATACCTTGTAGCTTCATCCTAATTACTCATACCCTGGACAAAATATCATCGTAAAAAATTCTTAAATATTTGAATCTATCAAATATATATATAATAATAATCTTCCAACACCGATTATAATCAAAACAAATGACAACTAAGAAAAAAACTACCCGTGACTATGTACATTTTGACGGGAACACTATCGAGTACCTAATTATTCGAAGTAATCGTCGGGAAAAGACTATGTCTATCGTCGTAAATGAGAGCGGTGTTATTGTCTATGCTCCCATCTTTACGGCAACTAAGAACCTGCGCCAGTTCGTCATTAAGAGATCATCTTGGATCCTTAGGCATCAGAAGATACTCGCGAAGAAGAATCGGCTGCGGTTTATAAATGGAGAGACCTTTCCCTTTTTAGGATTAGATCTCATCCTTACCATCGAACAACAGAACGAAGCTGCTCCCAAGACTCATGTCAGCGAAGGTCGTCTTCGGATCAGTATTCCGGATGGCCTTTCTGAAGATAACCGCTACGAGCACACTCGTCTCAAGATCATGAATTGGTACCATATACAAGCCAATAAACACCTGCCTGCAACTGCCTTTCAGTGGTGGAAACAAATTGGCTATGGATGTTTCCCCCAGATCCTGGTCCGAAACCAACGGTGCCGCTGGGGCAGCTGTGCAGTCGACGGCACAATCCGACTTAACTGGCGCCTAATAATGATGGACCAACTGCTAGTAGACTACATTATAGTCCATGAACTCTCTCACTTAAAAATCCGGAATCATTCAGTCGCATTCTGGAATCTAGTTGCTGAATCCATTCCGGACTTTTCAAGACGGCGGGGCAATCTGAATAAGGTCACGGCAACCCTTCCCTTATAATAATTTATAGGCGCATCCTCAGCGTTGACCGTACATTTCTTTGGCGGTTATTCTCGCTCAGGACCGAAACGTGATCGACGATCATCTCAGACAGGTCAATCCTGATCTTGCGACCGAGATATACTTGCCCTCCCCGTTTCGAGTTCTCATGCATAATGACGATTACACGACGATGGATTTCGTCATCACAGTCCTTGAGAGAATCTTCTTCAAGGGTCCAGGGGAAGCGACTCGAATAATGCTGGAAATACACCAGCAGGGAATCGGAATCTGCGGTGAGTATCCGCATCAGATAGCCGAGTCTAAGGTATCCAAAGTACACCGTATGGCAAGAGAGCGCGGGTTACCGCTACGCTGCTCTATCGAACAAGCATGAGTCTGCTATCCAAAGGAGTTGAGCTCTCATTACAGGCTGCAATTCGTGAAGCAGAGGTTCGCCGACACGAGTTTGTAACCGTCGAACATCTGCTGTTCGCCCTACTGCACCACGAATC
>CAZTZA010000006.1:23155-27636 GCA_964618015.1 uncultured Spirochaetaceae bacterium
GCAACTATTATCACTGGCTGCGGTGGTGAAATCTCCTTACTCACTCAATCGATAGAACATTACTTCTCAGAAATGCTCGAGCCCGTCCCTGACGAAGCTCCGTACGAGTTGGAGCTCACTAGTTCCTTACAACGGGTAATCGACAACGTTCTCACCCACGCCCAATCAGCAGAGAAACAAACTGCTGACGCTGGGGACGTAGTGGCGGCACTGCTTTTGGAAGACAGATCTTACGCAGCGCACTTCCTGCGCCAGCAAGGCATCGAAAGGCTGAACGTGCTCGAGTTTATCTCTCATCATCAACCGAAAACGAATAATAAGGAACCCGAAAGCGAAGATAATGCCCTTTCTATCTACTCTAGTGACTTAAACTTACGAGCTAGTCGTGGCGAGATTGACCCACTGATCGGCCGCACCCAGGAGCTTGCACGTGTTCAACAGATTCTAGGCCGTCGGACAAAAAACAGCCCGATTCTAGTCGGAGACGCCGGTGTTGGAAAGACGGCAATAGCTGAGGGACTAGCACGCATAATTCAACAAGAAGAGGTGCCATCCGTATTCTCAGAAGTGCGCTTGTTCGCGCTTGACATGGGGGCGCTGCTGGCGGGAACGAAATTTCGCGGCGATTTTGAAGCTCGTCTGAAAGCGGTTATCAATGATCTATCAGCTATACCCCATGCCGTGCTATTCATCGATGAAATCCATACTATCGTTGGCGCCGGAGCTACAAGCGGAAGCTCTATGGACGCTTCTAATTTACTCAAACCGCTCCTGGGAAGCGGAAAACTTCGATGCATCGGTGCTACTACCCATGAAGAATACCGCCTTCTGGAGAAAGACCATGCGCTATCACGACGTTTTCAAAAGGTAACGATCGATGAACCATCGCAGGATGACACTATTAATATCCTTCGTGGACTGGCTCCTGCATACGAACGATTCCACGGTGTACGGTATAGCTCACAAGCGTTGCGATCAGCAGTAGAGCTATCGGATCGGCATATGTCCGATCGCCGATTGCCAGACAAGGCTATCGATGTGATGGATGAGGCTGGATCCGCCGCCAAGCAGGACGCTCGCAAAGAGACGAGGCCCCGTACGATCAACCGACGCGATATTCAACGCGTAGTCGCCCGAATAACGAAACGTCCAGTGGAGTCGCTTTCAGGAACTACTCGCGAACAACCGGTACAAATAGAATCTTCCTTACAATCAGGCGTGTTCGGTCAAGAAACTGCAATAAAACAGGTTTTACGGGCAATAAAACGTGATATAGCGGGCATACGTGATCTTGAACGTCCGATCGGATCATTCCTCTTCGTGGGCCCAAGCGGCGTAGGAAAGACGGAACTGTCCCGGCGGCTGGCATCGGCTCTAGGAATACCTTTGCACCGCTTTGACATGAGTGAGTACATGGAGAAGCATGCCGCCTCTCGCCTCATTGGAGCTCCCCCCGGCTACGTGGGCTATGAATCCGGCGGCCGGTTGACTGATGCCGTTATCAAGGCCCCCCGTCGCGTGCTCCTACTAGCTGAAGGAGCAAAGGCACAGCAAGATATATTCGACTTGTTACTTCAAATTATGGACTACGGGGCACTTACTGACACCGAGGGCCGGACCGCTGATTTCCGGCATACCGTGTTGCTAATGACGTCAAACGCTGGTTCGCGCGAGATGACAGCATCCTCGGTGGGCTTTGCGACCGCAGACGACGACAACTCTGCCTCTCTCGACACAAGCGAGGGTCTAAAAGCAGCAAAACGGCTCTTCCGACCGGAGTTTATTAACCGGCTTGACTCGATAGTGACTTTCGCACCCCTTACGATCGAAATAGTGGAAAAAATTTGTGATCGCTTGCTCGCCGATCTAGTAAAGCGCCTACGACGTCAACGTGTTAACGTTACTTTCAGCGAAGCTGCACGTAGATCGTTGTCCCATCGAGGCTACAATCCCACGGCTGGCGCCCGTCCGCTTATTCGATTGTTCGAGAGCGAGATAGAAGATCGACTCACTGATGACCTTATCGCTGCGAGGCTCCAAGCCGGAACTGAGGTGTCAATTAATCTGGATCCCGCTGGTGCATTGACCTTCTCCTACCTTCCGCCTCAATCTGAAGTAGCACGCGCTTCCGCCACACGCCGCTAGTAAATCCGCCCAATCCGCCGTTGGAGGCTACTACACGATGACAAGGAATCAAAATTAACAACTGATTGGCACCACATGCACGACCAACCGCACGAGCAGCCTTAGGATAGCCAATTCGCGATGCAACCTGACTGTAGGAAGCAGTGGTGCCATATGGTATACGCAAGAGCTCTGCCCAGACCTCTTGCTGAAATAAGGTTCCTCTAACCCAATAAGGCATCTCCAATGTCGATAGATTGCCTGATAAATAGGCACGTATCTGGCATTCGATATTGTTCATTAGTTTCACAGAAGGCTGACGGGCACGCACTGAAAACCTGTCATTGAAAGTCAGCGTAGTAACAACATCATCAGCATTAACTGTGACGCATATCATGCCCAGAGAATTTGAATCCAACGAGAAAATCATTAATGACGAGTGGTAAGCCTACTTTTGCCAATAAAAAACCCCCGACTCTACCTCAACTCAACTCGATGTACTGCCGGCATCATGCCAATGTTCTTAAGCATAGCTGCCCGGTCCGTGCCAGGCTGTACTTCTACGGTGAACACACCGTGCTGGGCATCCTGCCCTCCGGGAAAGCCTTGGTGATCACTACCTGCGTGCCCCTATCACTCGCGGTTGACCGGACAGGTCGTAGTGGACGGTACGGTCTCTAAAGCCTTCATGATCAAGAGCCCTGAAAAGAGGGACTATGTGTTCATCAGTGGTCTCGAGCAGCAAGTAGCCACCGGCTCGAAGCAATGCGCCTGCCTGGACAATCAGCCGCAAAGTCAACTCGACTCCGATCCTTCCACCGTGCAGTGCAGCCATAGGCTCTGCCCAGCTACTCGCTGCCAACCGTTCGCATTCCTCATCGCCAAGATAAGGAAGATTGGCAACAACCATATCAAGCGGTCCAATTACTCCCGAAAGTAAATCCGTTAACTGAAGGGATAGGCAAACTCGGCCCAAAATTCTGCGTTCATTGATACGGCAAACCGCCAGACAATCCTGTTCACGGTCTGAGACCGAGACGGCAAGATCCGGGCGAGCTGATTTAAGAGCGATAGCAATGCAACCGGACCCTGTCCCGACATCATGCACCCTTTTTACACTGGAATCGTTTGCGATCGCCGCCAAAGCCACCTCGACGACACTTTCAGTATCAGGGCGCGGAATGAGTACGCGTCGATTAACGGTGAAGGTATGGCCGTAGAATTCCTTGGCTCCTCTTATATATGCAACCGGTACCGAGCGCTGCCGAAGACTGATTGAACGACGAAAGCTCGCCATGCCGCGCGCACCAACTGGTTCGTCCATCCGGGAAAATAGGAGCTCTTTGGTTAGCCCGAGCGCATCAGATAGCAACACCGTTGCTTCTAGTGCGGGCGTTTCCGTTGGAGCAAAAGACAACTTTGCTGCTCCTGAGCGTAGCGCTTCAGCAACTGTCAAGAAAGAACCTCGTCGATCGCTGCTGCACGCGCCTTAGACTGGAGCTCAGAAACTATCTCATTCAAATCTCCTAACAGGACTGCATCCAGTCTATAGAGCGTTAGGTTGATGCGATGGTCCGTGATCCTGTTCTGAGGCACATTATACGTTCGAATTCGTTCAGAACGGTCTCCTGACCCGATCTGTGACCGCCGATGTTCGGCGCGTTCAGCTAAACGTTTAGCCTCTTCGGCCTCGAATAAACGTGCACGAAGCACACGAAAAGCCTTAGCGCGGTTCTTGTGCTGAGACTTCTCATCCTGACAGGTCACTACTAGGCCAGTTGGTACGTACGTGAGGCGAACTGCTGAGTCCGTAGTGTTGACGCTTTGTCCGCCTGGGCCGGAAGAACGGTATACGTCAACGCGAATATCCTCAGGGCGTAATTCCACCTCTGTTTCTTCAACCTCCGGGAGTACTGCTACCGTCACCGCCGAGGTGTGGATACGCCCTTGCGATTCAGTCACTGGGACACGCTGCACGCGGTGCACCCCGCTCTCCCAACGAAGGCTCCCGAATACCTCAATACCGGCTACTGAGAAAGACAGCTCACGAAAACCACCTATCTCGGTTGGGCTAGAGGAAATCATTTCAACCCTCCAACCCTTGGAGTCCGCATAACGATTGTACATTCGGTACAGATCCGCAGTGAATAGTGCAGCCTCGTCACCACCGGTGCCAGCACGTATCTCCATGATAATGTTACGTGATGCATTCGGATCTTGAGGAACCAGAAGATCACGCGCTCGCTCAGCCACCTCAGTCAAACGCTGCTGCAGCTGTTGTAACTCCTCCTCTGCTAGCGCCCGCATTCCCGCGTCCTCTTCTGCCTCGGATAATTCTTGTGCTTCAGAGATTTGGG
>CAZTZA010000006.1:27656-31969 GCA_964618015.1 uncultured Spirochaetaceae bacterium
CTAAATCGATATAACGAGACGCCGCTTCATTCAGGCGAGCAGTCAAAGAAGTGAGGTCCACCGTGTTCATCATAACGCTACCCTCGAAGGTACCCGACATTTTCGTGATACGGTACTGCTATGACTGAAGAACAGCGTTATTTATTCGACCTTAGAGGATATCTGGTCGTACCCGGAGCGCTTCCAGCTACATTAATCCATAAGATTTCTGACGAACTTGACCTGATCGACTCAATGAATTCGGAAGAATCATCCGCTAAAGGTGCAATCCGAATTGCAAGCGGCGAACGTGATAAATATGGTCGCCTGGATTTCACCTGTACTCTCCTACCCTATGGCGGGATTTTCGAATCTCTCATTGACGTCCCGACCACCGTGCCCCTGGTAGAGGAAATGATAGGCAGTCCCCCGCGGCTGGATTCAATGGCTTACATGTCCAGGATTACCGGCCAAGGAACTATCTTTCATCATGGCTATGCTGAGCTGTTAGCCTACAGTGAATACTCGGTCAACCGTGACCGGTTTGAGTGCGTGAGCATCAAGATAGGTTACGCATTAACTGATGTTGGTCCAAACAACGGGCCGTTCACGGTCATCCCGGGCAGCCATAAGAGCAATTTTGCAAACCCAGGCGCCCTAAAAATTCCTGACGACAACGATCCACTAGTACAGACGATACCAGTTTGCGCAGGTGATGCGGTGCTCTTTTCAGAAGACGTGGCACACGGCGCGATGATAAACCATAGTGACCAGGTGCGCCGTACGATTTTTATTTCCTATGCACCCTCCTTCCACTCGACCTGGTCCGACCATATCGTCACAGCATCAGGCTTCGAAGAACGAGCCTCCGCTCGACAATTAGCTTTGGTACATGGCCCAGATCCTTACGGCACTGAAACTACCTTTAGCACCAATTCGGTCCGTATATCATGACCAATAAGCATACCGACGAGACGTCAAAACCATATAAACCAACCGGTGACAACCCGAAAAATGCGGCCCGTCTGCGTCCGACTGCAAGCACAACCTCAATGCACCAAAGCGGGACTGGCCAACGAACGCTTACCGAAGCAGAGCGCTTCCATTTTGACATATCAGGATTCTTGCCACTTGGAACTCTGCTCAATTCAAGCCAGGTAGAAGAAGCCTGCCAATCTATTGATAACCCTGCAATCTTGCCAGATGGCGTCACTGCCGTTGAGAACGAACTGGAAATAGAGCTGCGCAACATTATCGAGTTCGGCGGTGATTGGAACCAGGCGTTTGCTCACCCGAGCCTTCATTCGCGGATGGTAGAACTCGTCTGGGGAGATCAGGTGCGCCTGATCTCCTCTCGCGCTTTGATACGCCAAGCCGGTGTGAGCGGGCGTATCACTCAAGGAGGCCGCGCTGATTCGCGCCGTTTTGGCCGTTACCGTGCATTTGTAGAAGGGGAATTTCGCTGTCTGATGATCTCGGTCTTGATTGCTTTAGACGACACTAAAGCAGGAGAAGGAGCGTTCGGCGTAATTCCTGCTAGCCACAAGGCTAATTTCGCACATCCATACGAAAAAAGACCATCTGAAGAATTATCCGTTTTGAGACTGCTGAACCTTGCCCCGGGAGAAGCAGTGCTATACAGCGAAGCCTTGTCCTACGGACTAACCAGCCATAGAGAAAAAAAAACGCGTTGGCTGCTCTACCAATTCGGACCTTCCTACCTGTTAGACTGGCCAGGCTGTAGCCCTACAGCTATGACGAGGGAGAGAGCCGCAGCCGACCCAATCACGGCGTCGCTACTGAGAACTCCTTACTACCACTAAGCCCAAAAAACGAATTTGCCGGGAACCTGTAGTTGATACAAATATCCTTGCCTGAGTGAAAACGGACTATCCGTAGAATATTTTCAAGATGGTGGGGACCAGAAAAAATACTCATATTAATGACCTACACTCGCTACAAGCAAATACCTAAGGGAAGCGTTTGGACTATGCACGACCCTCTGCGATCCATTTCTTAATCAGACCTTCAACATACGCTTCGGAATCTTCTGTTACTCGTGCCCGCCCAGCGTAGTAAACCATGCCGAGAGCACGCCGCCATCGATCACTTGGATTGGGGTCTGCACGGTGAACGGTCATACAGTGGTGTACAATCAAATCTCCTGGTGAGGCAATGATGGCTTGTTCGGCAGCCCGGTCAACGTCGTCGTAATCCGTAACCCCACGGGAAAATCCCAGCACGTTAGACATCGCGTGTGGACGATAACCCCTTAAGTGCGACCCTGGCAGGAAGCGAATGCATCCATTCCCTTCATCGATCGAATCCAGAGCAATCCAACAAGTGAGCGCCTCGCTTGGCTCAAGCTTGAAGTAGAAACCATCCTGATGAGGAGGCGTGATCTTGCCGATTCGCGGCGGCTTTCCGAACCACTGCAATCCCCCCGACCCTCGGGGGACCGCCTCGTCGTTCAGTAGGTGCCTAGATAAAACGCGGCATCTATCACTTTCGTATAGCTCCTGCAGCTCCTGGTCGTAACGACCAAACTTTTGTAACCGCATGATAGATTCAGTATCACCTGGCACCTCGTAAAAGGCAGTTTCTTCATCTAGCTCAGGTAGTCGGTCGATTAGCGCTTCGATACGCCGATTGATATTAGAGATCTCCTCGATGTTCATGAAGCCTCGCACTACAACATAACCATCGCGCTGAAAGTCTGATCTCAGCGCAGTATAATCGACAGAAATCAAGAGGCTACCCAATGCTGGAACAGTGGTTTGACGTCGGCTGGCAGGCGATCAAATACTTCACGAGGCACCGCGGGAACTTCGTTCTCCGATAAACCAGGATTGGCATCCAGCACCCGTAGGCGATCAGGTGACCCCGGCCGCAACACTTCAAGGTTTAACCACCACGGCGCATAGCGGATCGCAAGCCCAACTCGTGCTAAATCAGAACGGTTGGCACCCGCAGCGTGCCAGAGCCTGCTATCACACACCACCACAGAGCCAGCTTTTCCAGTGACGCACACTTCAGTCACATAAGGCTCAAACTGGTCGACGCCATTGCAGCCGGTTGGATTATCGTTCGAGCGGTGGCTACCGCTGACGATAAGGGTTCCTCCGTTCACAACAGTGAAGTCAGTAAGCATCCATAAGGTCGTTAGATGAAATATTCCATCAGGATAAGGTGATCGAATATGCCCGGCGTTCGATTGGTTGAACGGCCAATCAGCATGCCACTTGCTACGCTGGTTCCCTGGATAATTAACGATGCTGGAGTTAAATGAAATGCGAAGATCGGGACCAAGCAAGGACTCGGCAAGACCAAACAGTCTTGGCTCAGATAGATAGGCCGCGAATGACTGATCATAGGTGATCATCCCTGAAACTGCCCCGATATACTCGGGCGCATTCTTGCGAGTGTGCTTATAAGTATCTACCGTACTGAGCACGCTATCATGCACATCGCCAACCTTAGCGGGTGGTATCACATCTTCGATTAGACACCATCCGTCCACGTACATACGTTGTCGCATTTGCTCCAGACTCATCATCCTGCCCACCGTAACAATAAAACGATATCGAAGCCAAACTACGGCTTAAGTACCAACCTTCCTGAAACCCTACCATCGGTAAGTGCTGTTAACACTTCGTTAGCCTCAGAGAGCGGTCGCTCGGCAATTGGTGGCGGCTCGATCTTGCCAGCGCGACGGAGATCTATTAACTCGGCTAGATCTTGGGGCGTGCCCACGTGAGACCCGCGTAATGACAATAACTTGTAGATCAAGTTCGGCATCGCTATGTCCAAAGCGCCACCGAATAGGCCGACAACTACATGTGTAGAGCTACGACGCAGAGTATCAATCGCGAACATCGTAGTCTGCGGCATTCCGACAAAGTCGACAGATGCAGCTACACCGCCCGTCTGTTCTCGTAACTTTGTAGCAGCATCTGGATCACTGTTGTCGATAACCTGTGCTGCACCGAGCTCCAATGCCAAATCTCGTTTGGCCGGATCAGTATCTGCCACAATTATAGACGCTGTAGTGACCGCTGGTGCGATACGCAACCCACTTGTGCCAAGACCGCCCGCACCGACTAACAGTAAGGTATCATCTGCCGTAAGCCCTCCTACAGCCCGTTTCAGAGCTGCGTACGAGGTAATGCCTGCGCAAGCGTAAGTTGCAGCTACGGACTCTTCGACCCCTTCATAAGAAAGCAAATAGCGAGGATGGGGAACCAGCATGTAGTCACTGTAGGCGCCATCCACTCGAGCTCCCAAAAACCGACCTCGTTCGCAGAGAATGTCCTCCTCACTCAGCCACGCCGCAC
>CAZTZA010000006.1:31979-60481 GCA_964618015.1 uncultured Spirochaetaceae bacterium
AGTTTCGGCATCCTACCCACGGCCACACGACCCGCCGATCGCCAACTGACACACCCGAAACATCTGGGCCAACCGCGGCTACCTCGCCTACAGGCTCGTGTCCCAGCGTCAGGGGCAGCTCAACGCCTAACTCAGATAGACGCCGCTGCTCTCCATGTCCCATGTCGAAGAACCCATCTCGGATGTGTATATCGCTATGGCAAACACCGCACGTAGTCACCCGCATCAATACTTCAGTTCCGATAGGTTCTGGGGTCATGTAATGGTTTTCGACGCGAGGCTCGCCCCATTCGGTAATCTGGTAACTGGTCATTGCATCCCTCCTGCACTGGCATAGCAATCGTCGCCCAAACTGTAGCTACCCGTCACCTACTTGGAGTAGTCGAATACAAGGTTTTATTAACTGGATGGCTTCATAAATAGAATAGCTTACTGCCCTATCCACTATAGTATTATTTAACCGATAAACCGCTACTCAGATGTTACGCTCATCTTGCAGCTAGAGGCTTGACTGCCAACTGCTCGCAAAGGTCATCAAGCGAACTAATCACTCCCGCGTCCAATGGAATTCCATTGGTTTGGCGTTCGACGGCCGAACGTTGCTCCGGTTCGCCCGGCAATAGGATCTCCTCTACTCCTTTTCGCTTACGAGAAGAGAGTAGATATTCAAAATACCTCTCCTGCGCTGCTTCCATAGCTTCGCGGTCGGATATCGTCGCAGGATCTAGCGCTTGCACTAGAAGATGGTTATGCAAGGTCGGATCCATCGTGCCTGGTAGTCCGCCAGTAAGGACACTCCCAAGCAAGTCAACAACCACCCCGAGCCCATAGCCCTTATGCGCAACAGTACCTCCTAACGGTAAGAGCGTGCCGCCGTCATATAAAGCCTCTGGGTCGGTACTCGGCTCGCCATGTTTATCCAAGATCCACTCAGCTGGCAAACTCTTTCCCGCAGTTCGGGCCAGTTTTACCTTCCCCTCGGCAACCACACTAGTAGTCATGGCAACTACAATAGGCTCCCTACCTGTAGGAATAGCGATGGCAATCGGATTAGTGGATAACCGCCTTGAGGTGCCACCCCAAGGAGCAATAAAGGCAGCCCCTCCCGCACCGCAATAGATTTGACCAATCAACCCTTTCTCCGCCAGCATAGCCGCATAGGCACCAGCTCGACCGACGTGAAAAGCGTTACGTACACCCACAGCAGACATGCCAGTGCCGTCGGCTTTAGTTGCGGCAACCTCCGTCGCAAACTCTGCTACTGCATGTCCCCAGGCATTGTGGCCATCAATCACGGCGGTTGCAGTACTCTCCCGCTCTACTGTTGGCCGCGCCTTAGTGTCGATGTCACCCTTGTTGACGAAATCAGTGTACTGCGGCAGCCGAAATACACCGTGTGAATCGTGACCAACGAGATTAGCCTCCACCAAATGCCTGGCAACGATTTCCGCATACTCGGGATAGCCACCCAGGGCACAGATGATGTCTTCAGCGAACGTACGTAAGGTTGACGCTTTGTAGCGTACCAAGTTTTTTGTTTTTCCGGGTTGTAAAGTCATTCGAATTTTTTCTTCCATTAGGATTCCTCCATGTGATCCGCTGGCAACGTCAACTCCGACGTTGAGCGAGTAATAACAAAACCAAATAAACTGCCGCAGGCACCTCCTGCTATATGCGCGAACTGAGAAATTGAATCTGCAGCGAATGCGCTCACCGCCTCACGCACTAAGTAAATCACGATTACCAGGACAAAGGTCAACGGAATCTCGCCAGATCGGATGTTAGTAAAAGAACTAAGTAAAATCATCATGAAGACAATGCCACTAGCTCCCATCAGGCCAGTAGAGAGGAACAGGACATTAAGAACTCCCGTTACCAGGGCGGTGCTAACCATCATTATCAGCAGTGGTACGGAGCCGTATTTTTCCTCTAGGATTGGACCAATCAACAGAATAAGAGCAAAATTGGCAAGAAGATGCGTCCAGTCACTATGACCCAAAACGTGCGTTAACAACCGAACATACCCAATCGGTGAGATGCCAACAAAATTGCCAGGAACGGCAAAAACCCTGACTGCGAATCCGCTACTCGAAATTTGATCGATTAACATCACCGCCGCAGCTGCGACTGCATAGGTAAGCACAACTGGCGAGTTATATCTTATTTTCATTCGTCCAATTACCTGTCACTCTTCACTGCTAATAACCGCACGCAGCTCTTTTAAGGCAGCCTCCACCGTCGCAGCATCTCGGCCTTCGATACGCAACCGCATCAGCGGCTCTGTGTTGCTTGGCCGAACCGTAAACCAGAAATGATTGTAGGCCACCGATAGTCCATCTAATGAATCGAGATTTGCATTGTGATAATGACGACGGATGCGCTCTATCGCCGCCTGTCCTTCAACCGGATCAAGCAATGGTAAATTAATCTCTGGAGACTGAGAATAACGACTCCGTAGCGGCTCCACCAATTGCGAAAGGGCCATTCCTCCTGATTGGTCAAGCAGATCGGCCAGTACCACCACAGCGTACAGAGCTGATTCTGTATAGCAATCTGGTGTAATTCTGAAATAAACATGGCCAGAGGTTTCACAGCCGAACGCCGCGTCATGCTCTGCCATCACTTCAAACAAATTCGTATAACCTACTGGAGAGCGTACAGGGATACCCCCGGAAGCCTTGACTTCCTCGCCAAACACACGAGAGGAGATTAGGTCATGTACAATCACAGCGCCCGGATTCCGCTGTAACATCGCTCTAGCCAACAACGCACCAGTGAAGGGACTATCTATCACATCTCCAAGCTCATCAAAGAATAGAACCCGGTCCCCGTCACCATCCAATATTGCGCCAAAGGCAGCGTTAGAAGCCTGAACCGCCCGTGAAACATCCCTATGGCTTTCCTCTTCTAACGGATTAGGAGGATGCGACGGGAAAGTGCCGTCTGGATCGCCATTAATCACTGTTGCGAAGCCCCCTAGTTGGTCAGAAACTGCCTGGACCAGAGATCCCGATGATCCGTTGGATACATCCACTACTGACCGAACCAGAGGCCTACGACCGACTGCGTTAACGATGAAGTCAACATAACGTTCCGGAGCGGGTGCCGGCTCCAGACGCATAGCTTCGCTTGGGTCCGACTCTCCGCAGATTTCTGACATCAGCTCCTCCACGCGGCCAAGCCCTTTTGCGTAACTAACCCCTCCTCCGGAAGCATCAAACACCTTAAAGCCATGATATTCGGGCGGATTATGCGAAGCTGTGGCCATTACGGCGGCATCATAACCGGCTTCAAGCTGCAGGAAATGGAGAGCCGGTGTCGTGGTCAGCCCGACGCTAGATAACCTCCGGCCTTCAGCGAAGAGGCCACGAGCAACAGCATCTAAGAGCTCCGGAGAATGAGTACGGGCATCATGGCCGAGCAAATAGCGACGAGCATCTAGCTGTTGAGCAAGGGCGCGGCCGATACGATAGGCTACATCTACATCGATGCCTGCACCATAAATTGATCGGATATCGTACGCGTGGAAAGGTTCTTTCACTCGGAGATCTTACTCGGTGAAACCCTCGCTGGTAAGAAGCTTCTGCTCACGTTGCCTATTTTGCGCAAGTAATCGCTTAAGTTCGCGCATTGCTTGACCATCACGCCATACTTCCTCACACGCTAGATCTGATTCAATCTTTCGTCGCTGCTCTTCCAAATCTAATAACTCGCTTAGAATTCGATTCTCTTCATCTTGCCCTGAAGACGCCGCCTTTCTCCTATTGGCTTGGGGCGCGGGCCGCAATTTGTGCCGGCGAGCAACCGGGGCGTTATCAGCGCAACCCTCTCTTCTCTTCCACTCATAATAGGAGAGGTCCCCGGGAAAATAAGTTGCCCCGCCTTGATCGACCTCGAGAACGCTGGTGACCAACCGACGAAGGAAGGCGCGATCATGCGAGACCACAATCAGTGTGCCATGATAGCACTCCAGTGCTTGCACTAGGGATTCGGTAGAGATGATGTCCAGATGATTAGTCGGCTCGTCCAGAAGCAACAAATTAATCGGCTGAAGCAATAGGCATGCTAAAGCTACGCGTACGCGTTCACCTCCAGAGAGCACTCCAACATACTTATTAATGTCTTCATCAGTAAACAGAAAAGCTCCTAATAGGTCTCTCACCTTCTGTTGCTGGTCAGCCGTGGCTGACTCCTGGACTGTTTCGAGAACAGTAAGCGTGGGATCGAGCTGCTGCTCCTGATCCTGAGCAAAGTAAGCCTGCCGTATACCGGTCGCACGCCGAATCGATCCGGAACTAGGATCCTCTATACCGACCAAGACCCGCATGAGAGTTGATTTGCCAGCACCGTTTTTTCCAACAACCGCTAGTCTGGCGCCACGTTCCACCTCGAAATCAATCCCACCGAAAACTCGTAAATCACCGTAGTGCATGGTCAGTCCAGTGCAGATCAGGGGAACCCGCCCGCTTCGAGGTGGATTCGGGAGCTGAACGGTAATTTTCGAGGTCTGCATTGGTCGATGCCGCCGTGGCATACGCTCCAGAAAACGAACTCTGCTTTGGACCAACCGGGCTTTAGAAGCAACCGCACGAAAACGCCGAATAAATGCCTCGATCCGGAGAATCTCTTGTTGCTGTAACTCGTATGCTTTAATTTCAGCACTAATTTGATCAGCACGTGACTGCTCAAAACTAGTGTATCCTCCTGTGTAAGAGCGTAGCCTCCCCTCTCGAATTTCTAGCACAGTACGACAACAACGGTCCAAAAACTCTCGGTCGTGAGCAACTACTATAAAGCCCCCCTCACCACGAGATAGAAAATCCTCTAACCATTCACGTGCTGATAGATCCAGATAGTTGGTAGGCTCATCCAATAACAGCAGATCAGCCTGCATAAGCAAGACTCGTCCCAAGGCAACTCGCATCTCCCAGCCACCTGACAACTCTCTCAGCGGCCGATCACGATCTGACTCCTCGAATCCTAGGCCGCTCATAACGGCACCAATATCTTTGCCCCGTGAATGATAGCCGCTGCGCTCTAGCTCTTCCGTGAGATTGCCGTATGCAGTTAAGACCTCATCGGTAGCCTCACCGTTTGCCATACGCTCCTCCAGGTCAGTCACCTGTGCTGATAGTAAATGCTGATCAGCGAAAGCAAGCTCTAGCTCTTCCGCAACTGTGTGGTCTGACACCGCTGCGTCGGAACTGGATCCTGATTGCGGCAAGTAACAAATGCGTGCACCTCGTTGCAAACGCACACTCCCTGCGTCAGGGATAAGCTCCCCTGCAGCCACGCGCAGCAAAGTGCTCTTTCCGCCACCATTAGGCCCGCATAGCGCCACGCGATCATCTTTAGCCAGCGTTGCAGAAGCGTCAGATAGAACCGTCTGAGAACCGTAGGATATGCTTATCTTTTCAAGCGTGACGGTCGACAACTTGTCATCCCCCGTATCGGAAATAAATTGTAAGAGGTGTCGAAGCAACATTTTGCACCTGCATCAGATCTTCATCAATCTCACCAGCCAATACCAGACGAATCCCTTCGCTGTCGCGTCGATAAAGAAAACTAACCGATACTAGATCACTACTAATCTCCAATCGATCAAGCTCAAAAGTAAGTACACCGGGAAATTCAAATCGCAGCTCTGGCTGCGGATGCAACCTTAGAGAAATCGTGCCAGTTCCTGATGCGTCTGCGGGCATTACTCCTGGGACCAGCCGTTGGAAGCCGCTCCAACGAAAACGCCGACCTGGCATTAGCAGCAGATCTCCGTAGGCACGCGAACGTAATAGCGGCCCACGCTCCCGCAACATGTCATAGATGATTTCTCGACGTTCACGCTCAGAACTGATCAGATCGCTAACTTTTGCTCTCAGAGTTATAAAGACTTCCGTTTGAAGTCGGCTGTCATGTTGAAAGGATACTGCCACTCGACGTTCTGATTGCACAGCAATGCGCACTCCAGTTCCCTGCAGCATATAGAGTCCTTCCCTGATGCGTTCGATAGATTCGTAGTCAAATGTAAGGTCGAGATCAGGCAGCTGAATGCGTACGGTGCCCGCAGAATGGAAAGTAGAAATATCCCCTGCGGACTCAAGTTCATCCTTCCTATGGGGCTTGACCGTTAGACCATACTCTTGCGTCATCCGTGTAAGATCGATACGTCTGCTAGCTAGCATATCCGCGTAGTACTGAGGGCGCCATTCGGAATTGATTAAACGTAACAGCACGGGGTCATAACGACGAAGCCGATCCGCCTCAACTTGTGGATTATCATACGTCTCGAATAGCGGCAAAAATTCACCGAATGTGAAACCTTGAGTGCCATCAGCAGTGATCACCTGGAACCAGTGGTTCGTGTAGGCGCCGACATCAATCGGGAATTCCGAACGAGCAATTACCTTGACCACTTCCCCCTCACGTAAGCGATAGAGACGCGGTGAGATGGTGTCGGCAGCCTCCCGCACCGGAAGACCATTGCGAGCAGCGTAGCCGTAGACATTAATCAGGCCGCTAAAGCCTTCAGCGAAATCTTCTGCCTGTTGCCGGTCAAGAAATAGCCTCACCCGCCATCGCTCAATCTCACGACCCGTCTCGGCGTCGGCATACCGATATACATCCTGGATTTCTGACTCACTACTGATAGCCAACACCGCACCGGTATCAATTACGCTTGGCTCCGGCGTCCATAACACGACTCCCCAGCCCACAGAACGATCAACACATGAGGACAGGCAAGCTAATGTTAAGCCTGTGACAAAAACGATGAGGAAGCATCGTCTACCGAAACATCGCTCGACCTCCGATAGCAACGCAGCACGCTTCATCGGAACCTCGAAGGAATCTGCGAGGCCCCTGATCCGATAGGAATCATCAATACTTCTCCTGGCTTGATGAAATCCTCTAACGAGAGGCCGTTAATTTGAACCATTAACTCCACAGTCGTCTGATACGCTTGCGCAATTTCCCAGAGGGAATCTCCACTGGTAACCACGTGGACGGCTCCGGAACCTGACCTCTGGACCCATTCTAATTTGTTCTGGGACAGAGGAGGGGTCGATCCACTGACGAGCAGAGGAATAATCACCGTCTCACCTATCCGTAGTCGCTGCGGCGTCAGATCCGGATTCTCGTCAATAATCAGTTTAACTGTGCTACCGTAGAGCCTTGCCATATCCCAAAAGGTTTCCCCACTGCGTACTCGGTGTTCGATAAATTCAAATAGATTGGTACGCTCTTCTAGGGCAGCGCGGACGGTCTCAGCGTCATTTTTTGGCACTTTCAGCCAGTATCCCAACATTTCTCCTGAGCGTTCGTCATCAGAACCAATTACCTCCACAGGAGTACGCGGGTAACTCGGTGTAAATGGAGAACTCAGCTCCGCGTTGGCTATGCGTAAAAGGGAAAGATCCGTTCCAGTTATCAAAGCTATTTTACGCAGGTCGGCACGACCGCCAGCTCCTACCCGTACCCATACAATCGGCTTGATTTCAGGCAACCTATATCGCTGCCAATGACCAAATATATGAGCTACCGCTAAGATACGCGGAACGAATTCACCCGTCTGTTGGGGCACTGATCCCGTACTTCTTAATTTCCAGAAATCCTTACTGTCAGACCGGTTGATCGCTTTCTGGACACCGGTTGAACCAGCGTTATAGGCAGCTATAGCTAACAGCCAATCGTTAAATCGATCGTAATTAGCTGATAGCGTCTTCAATGCCACCTCGGTCGCTTTCCAAAAGTCGCGTCGTTCATCAATTGGCTCTCCGATCAGCAAAGGATAGCCAACGGCACCAATACGAGTAATCTGCCAGAGTCCAACAGCTCCGCGCGATGACACTGCCTCTGGACGATAAGCGGACTCTACCACCGGAATCACCCCTAGAGCCTGCGGCAACCCATGCCGGCTTATAGCCTCTTGTACATGGTCGGAATAAAACGAGAAGCGATCCCAAACGCCAAGCAACCATGACCGCCAGGATGGTTGAGTGAACTGGGCGACGTAGTGGTGCACACGCGGGTGTCCACACTCTATCCACTCGCCGCTTTGACAGGCGCCAACAGGTAGCGATGATAGCCCAACTATGAGCAGCACGCAGACTATCACTAACCAACGATATCTACGATCTACATATCGCCTCTGGATCATCTTTTCTTTGCCGCCTGCCTGAATACCGTTAACCCATTAACGTCAGGAAACCACTGGACGCAAGGGTCACAATTTTCCCTACCAACCTCGCTTGAGGCTGGCCCATCAAGAATAGACACCGAAAATTCTCTCCAAAGTAGATTCCAATCGGCTTCTATCCGCCGTCAACCTGAGGATCCATCCCATATCTCATCTCACGAAGTCATAGGTGCAAGTCGCTACCGAAAGATAAATGATAGTACGAATATATGCCCCACGCTTATTACGTCAGCATTGAATTCATGGGATTCCATTACAATATTCAACAACTATCGTTGTCAGGTTCATCGATACATCTTCGATACGGGGATCCGCAAATCACATATTCACTCGGAATAACCGTCTATATGTAGGGTTAGGAACAATCCCATGTTTAGTCTGCAAAATCCTATAAGTCATTGATCTGAAAAGGTCCAAGTTATTATTTTTTTCATCCATTTCACAATGCGAGGTTTTAATCACATCACAGGTCCTGCTGGGGACGAATGGGGGAGATCTGTTGACATGCGTCGGCAACCGCTGCACAAATCAAAAATCCTCGTGCTGGTACCCTGGGATCATCGAGTGGTGTAGTCTGCCGTCTAATGAGCGAAAAGATCACTATGAGCGCTACCGGCTTACAGGTTCCTGACGAGCCAATCATTCCTTTTATTGAAGGCGATGGTACCGGTCCGGATATCTGGGCCGCGGCGGTTCGCGTGTTAGATAGCGCGATAAAGACTTGCTATGGCGAGGTCCGTCGCATTGAATGGATGGAAGTCCTCGCCGGAGAAAAAGCCGCAGAACACACAGGTAATTGGCTTCCTGCAGAGACTGAGACGGCCTTCCGAGAATACCTGGTCGGTATAAAAGGACCCCTTACGACCCCAGTCGGCACTGGCTTTCGGAGCCTCAACGTAACTTTGCGACAGAAACTTGATCTGTATGTTTGCCTGCGGCCAGTAAAATACTTCTCGGGAGTACCTTCACCGGTACGTTCCCCGGAGAGCGTCGACATGGTGGTTTTTCGAGAGAACACGGAAGATGTCTACGCCGGTTACGAAGTGCAATCTGGTTCCCCGGAAGCGCAACGCATAATCGACTTCATGCATGCCCATCTTGGCTGGGAGATTCGCCCAGATTCCGGTATCGGTCTTAAACCGATCAGCGAAAGCGGCACTAACCGCCTGGTCGAAGCAGCAATCCGCTACGCAATCGAACACGACCGCCAGAGTGTCACACTTGTCCACAAAGGTAACATCCAGAAGTTCACCGAAGGTGCTTTCCGTCAATGGGGCTACCGTGTTGCTGCTGAGCAGTTCCCCGATAAGACTATAATTTGGGACGATCTGCCCACGAACGGAAAAATCCCAAAGGGCAAAGTACTGATAAAGGACGCTATCGCCGACATCTTCCTACAGCAAATCCTGACGCGTCCACGCGAATTCGATGTGATCGCAACTATGAACCTAAACGGAGACTACATTTCCGACGCTTTGGCCGCACAAGTTGGCGGAATTGGTATTGCCCCTGGTGCCAACATTAACTACGACACTGGACACGCCATTTTCGAAGCCACGCATGGCACGGCCCCAAAATACGCTGGAAAAAACGTAGTCAATCCTAGCTCAGTTATTTTATCTGGCGTGCTCATGCTAGAACATTTGGGCTGGACGGAAGCGGCCGAGGCAATTGACCACGCACTAGGAGCCACCATCAAGGCTGGAAAAGTCACCTATGACTTTGCGAGACTCACTACTGGAGCAACTCAGCTCTCGACTAGCGAATTCGCGGACGAAATCATAAGGCGGCTGGAAAGTCCGTGAAATGGCCTGATACAAAGAAGACTTCGGACATAGGGTACGGTTTTCGAGCAATACGTCCATTTCTCGTTGCCCTGGCAGCAAGCTTGTCGTTGCTCGCGGCCTGCCAGACTCCAGCTCCGGTAATCGACGAACAGATGACACCGTTGGAGTTCTTCCAGGCAGCGCGAGAAGCATCAGCACTCCATCATCACACGGTAGCGATGACATTCTATGAGACCTACCTGAAACGTTTTCCAGCAACTGATCACCCGCAAGAAGCCAAGCGCAACCACTGGGCCGAGTATGAAATAGCTTTTCTGCACTACACGAAGGGCGACGATGAGCCCGCCATAGCCCTGCTCAACCAGCTCATCGCCAAGTACGAATCGACAAGTAACACTGCGCTGCCCCAGGCACCGATAAAACTAGCTCGACGCGTGATAGAAGAGCTTAACTCAAACGCTAACAGCACTGGAGCAAAGGGGGCGTTACCTGATTAAAGTCCGCCTCCAGAGAATTCCTCGATACATAACGCACCTCAGGAAACGTCTGTGCAGCGTTCGAAGGGTTATCCTATAGCTGTAGTTCCAACGCCTAAGAAAGTTTTCCAGCCCACACAACTACAGTTAATCTAATAATGGAGTTTATTTTACTGTAATATAAGGATATGCTTATCCTGTTGTCGACCATAGATCAGGCTCGCGCCGAGGCTAAACCAGATCCTTGAACATGTCTTCAATCTTGTCCTTGGGCACGGCTCCAACCTGCTGACTAACCACTGATCCTTCGTTGAATAAAAGCAAGGTTGGAATGCTTACTACATTGAACTGCATCGCCAAGTCGCCAGCATCATCGACGTTCACTTTAGCCACCTTGATCTTGCCATCGTAGTCTTCAGAAAGCTCTTCCAACGCAGGAGCAATCATCTTGCACGGACCACACCATTCCGCCCAAAAATCCACTACGACCGGAGTCTCGGATTGCAGAACTTCTGACTCAAAATTGTCACTAGTAATCGTCACTTCCTGTCCCATTTAACTTACCTCTCCGACGCTTCGTCTCCGAAACGTATAAATATGTGAAGCTGTGATCAAGCCTCTCACTCACTCTTTCTATCTCTGGCTCTAGTTCACCAGCCGGTTCAACAAATTTCGAACGATAGAATAGGGGTCGGCGCGAGGAGAATCCATTAACGCGCGGATGAAAGCCGAACCTACGATCACCGTATCCACTAGAGGTGATAGTTGCTCGATCTGCTTTCGCTCTACGATACCGAAACCCGCCATCACCTCGACGCCGAGCGCCTTGGCTTGGTGAAGGAAGCTGACACTATCTTCGCTGATTCGAGTGTAACCACCGGTCACTCCCTTTCTCAATGCCGTGTACAAATATCGAGTTTGTGAAGTCTCTACGACCTCACGCAAACGTTCAGCCTCAGCAGTAACCGGCACTACCGGCACTACTTCCAAACCATATTTTCTCCCGGATGGATAGAGACCTTCATCGTAATCCGGCGGTAAATCCGGAACAATTATGCCATCGGCACCGACATCGCGACAACGGGATAGAAACATCTCAATGCCTGGGCGGAAGGCCAAATTGGCATACACCATTACAAATATCACAGGAGGATCCGGCAGGGCCTTCAGCTGCTCTACGAGCTCAAAGCCGTCATCAACAGTAAAGCCACCTTCCAGAGCCTCCGCACAAGCCCGCTGAATGTAGATTCCATCTGCGGTTGGATCACTGAAAGGGAACTGCACTTCAAGCTGCTGGGCTCCACCGTCTACCAATGCCTTGCCTATGCGAAAGGAGTCGTTTTTGTTGGGGAAGGAGGCTACCAGATGAGCCATGAACGTAGGTCGTTGCGTGGTTTGATCAGCCATTTGAAATCTCGTCTACCTCGTTCTTAAGGAATTCTGTCCATCGCTCCGGCTGAAGAGCACCGGCAAGAATAAACAGATCCTTATCCCCACGGCCAGAAACATTTACTACTACACTGGAGTCCCTCTGTAATGATCGAGCGATTTTAATAGCAGCTGCGCCTGCATGAGCCGACTCAAGGGCAAAAATGATTCCTTCGCTACGAGCGAACAGTTGCACTGCTGCAAGTGCCTCGTCATCACGAGCAGTAGTGAACTCTACCCTGCAAATAGTGCCCAGATGTGCAAGCTGTGGCCCCACGCCCGGATAGTCCAGACCAGATGAAATTGAATGAGTATTTGCCACCTGACCGTCCTTAGTAGTAAGGAACAGTGATTTGTATCCATGTACGATACTCGGCATACCACTCCCGGTCATACGAGCGGCGTGGTCCCCGAGATTAGGGCCACGGCCTCCTGCTTCAACCCCTATGAGACGCGGCTCAGAAGCCTCTATGTGCGGCGCGAAGAATCCAAGCGCATTGGAACCACCGCCAACACAAGCGATCAGCGCGGTTGGCTCGACACCGAGCTGACGGCACTGATCCACCACCTCACGGCCAACAACTGATTGAAACTCACGCACCATATCTGGAAACGGCGATGGACCCAGCACAGATCCAATCACGTAGTGAGTCTGATCGAAGGTATCTGACCAGTCACGCAGCGCCTCATTGATCGCATCCTTAAGGGTACGAGACCCTGAGGAAACCGGCACCACTTCCGCCCCAAATAGCTCCATCCAGAAGACATTCGGACGCTGCCTACGCACATCCACCTCTCCCATATAGACACAGCACTCTAGACCTAACTTTGCAGCGACTGCAGCAGTCGCGACGCCGTGCTGCCCAGCCCCTGTCTCGGCTATTACCCGCTTCTTCCCCATACGCTTTGCCAGCAAACACTGACCAATAACGTTGTTCACTTTATGCGCTCCGGTATTTGCCAATCCCTCTAACTTCAGATATATCCTGGCACCACCGATCTCTGTCTGTGCGTTCACTGCGGGGGAAAGAGGCGTTGGCCGCCCCGCAAACTGCCTCCCGATACGATCCAATGCATCTACAAAATTCTTGTCAACAATCGCCTCTGTAAATGCGACCTGCAATTGGTCAAGCGGCGTTCGCAGAACTTCGGCGGCGTAACGGCCACCGAAGTCTCCGAAGTAGTCATTGTAAGCCTTCACGATTGAGTCCTCTCATGCTTCCTTATGAATTAAGTCCTTGAGTTCGTACAGCCGTACGACACGCAAAATCAACGGCTTGGAAAAAAGCTCTTAGCTTCCCGGGGTCCTTTTTCCCTGGAGAGATTTCCAGACCGCTTGACGCGTCAAGGAGTTCCGGTGTGTGACGATTGATCACTTCGACCACATTGTCAGGACTGATCCCACCAGCTAACCAAAGCGGACGCTGCTCCGCGGCGACATCGATAAGATCGTCATCAATATGTCTACCAGAAGATGGTGCGTCTACCAGAACCCGCGGGCAGCGATAAGCGTCGATGCCTTGAGCGTCAGCTCGATTCTGGATTCGAATCGCCTTAAAGTAAGGCTGCGCAAGGTCGGCACACCGTTCCACGGGCTCACTCCCGTGAAGCTGTACGACATCCAGATGCCCATCACGTTGTAATGCCGCTGCAACTGAAGCATCGTTCACTGTGACACCAACCTTTAACGACCCAATGTCACCAAGCCTTGCAATCATCTCTGGCGCCGCACGCCGCGGTGAATCCGCTAGTACAAACCCAAGCAAATCAGCTCCAGCCTCAACCGCACGCAAGGCATCTTCTCGGCAAGTAAGTCCACATACTTTTACTAATGGCCGAGATAGAGCCTCTTCTGCAGCACTCTGAATTTGGTGTGAACCCCGCGCGTATAGTTTGCTCCAGAAATCTGGAATTATTTCAGCCTGGAAGGCGCCCAGTAAATCTCTGGCCAGGTCAGGCCGTCGCACCACACCTTCACCAACCAAAATTCCGTCAAAACCAGCAGCCAGCGCCGGAGCAGCCTGCTCAGCAAAGAATATTCCAGACTCGAATACTAATTGGGCTGGCCAGTCTATGGCCGGACGCAGACGCAAAGGATGAATTAGATCCGTCTTGAATGTAGTGAGATCCCGCGCATTGACTCCGACCAGAGCTGGACGAAGAGCACGAATCGCTTCCACATCTGCAGAATTGTGCACTTCCACAAGGGCTGCCATCCCCAATCGCTCGGCAGTCTGCAACATTGAGGAAAGCCGCTCCCGGTCGATCATGCCAGCGATCAGAAGTACCGCGTCAGCACCGGCGCGATGAGAGATCTCCACGTCCTGCTCGTTAAGCAAAAAGTCTTTTCGAAGAACCGCAAGCTCCGGATAGTTCCGTTTGATTTGAACCAGGTCATCTAGGGAGCCACTAAAGTAGTTAGGCTCAGTGAGCACGGACACGTGGCGGATACCAGCAGATGCATAACGGCCGGCCTGAGCAACTACGTCGAGATCAGTGTTGATGGCCCCGCGCGATGGCGACCGCTTTTTTATCTCGCAGATCACCAGCGGTCCTGCAGAGAACGAAGCAGCCGCTACTTGCCTGTTTGCCGGAACCACAGCGCCAAGTTCCGGCCCTTCACGCGCAATACGGTCCTTCCGTCCAGCGACGATTCGATCACGAATAGTCACTACTTCGGCCTATCTCTGTCTTCAATTACCTCACGTTCGGCTAAAACCCCCGCAAGGGAGACAATCTCATCAACTTTATGCGCTACCGCTCCAGAAGCGAGCACATCCAAAGCGATCTTCGTACCATCATTAATATCACTAGCTAATTCGCAAACGTATAACGCAGCACCAGCGTTGACGGCTATTGCATCGCGCAGCGCTGACTTTCCTCCACCTACCATCAACGCTCGCGCCTGCTCGACATTTTCCTCTGGTGTACCACCGGTTATCGCCTCTACGCGATGCCTGCTAATACCAAGATCCTCAGGATTTAACTGGATCTCTTGAACTTTGTCTGATTCGTCAATCTGTACTGCTCGCGTGGGACCACTTACTGAGATCTCATCACTACCGTCCTCACCATGTACAGTCATTACCCGCCGTGCGCCCAAAAGCTTCGCTGCCTTAGCGACTACCTGACAGAGAGCTCCGTCATAGACACCTATGATCTGATAAGTGGCTGAGGCAGGATTAGCCAACGGACCAAGTAAATTCATGATCGTCTTGATGCCCAGTTCCTGTCGCACCGAAGCAGCGTGTCGCATAGAGCTATGGTATGTAGGTGCGAATAAAAAGGCGAAACCAGTCCTCTCCAGCAGCTCAGTAGATGCCTCCGGATTGAGGTCTGAACGAATACCCAGAGCTGAAAAAAAATCAGCACTGCCACTCTTGCGAGTAAACGATCGATTGCCATGCTTGGCTACCTTAGCGCCCGCCGCACAAGCGACTAACGCCGCCATCGATGAGATATTAAAGCTCCCTATTCCCGAACCACCGGTTCCACAAGTGTCTAGAAAATTACCGGAAGCTTTGAACTGCGCTTTCTTTCTCCTCAGGACTGAAACACACGCAGCAATCTCCTCCGCGGTATAGCCCTTCGAATTTAAGGCAACTAGAAAACCGGCGAGCTGTGCAGTATTTAGGTTTCCTTCAGTTAATTCTTCCATAAATTCGGCAGCTTGGTGCTTAGTTAAGTCAACCCCAGCTGAAACGGTATTCAACAGCCCCGCAACGTTAAGCGGTTCGCGTTTGTATTTGATAAAATTTGCCAACAGTCTCCTCCCGTGATCAGAAGCAATCGATTCCGGATGAAATTGCACGCCCTCTAAGACGTTGTGTTCATGACGGATCCCCATTATCTCTCCGTCCGTAGACCAGGCGGTAACGATGAAACCTTTGGGGACCGTTTCCGGATTGATCACCAGCGAATGGTATCGGGTAAAACTCGCCGGCGACGGTATCCCACGAAATACGCCCCGTCCGTCAGACGTAATTTTATCGGTTTTGCCGTGCACAATTGCCTTTGCCTGAACGATACTAGCCCCAAAGGCAGCACCAATTGCCTGATGACCCAGACAAATCCCCAAGAGAGGTGTCTTTCCGGAGAACTTCCGTATCACGTCCAAACTTATTCCTGCATCCTCTGGCCTTCCCGGACCAGGAGAGATGATGATTCCCGAAGGATTCATCTTATTAATCCTTAACAGGTCAATCTGGTCGTTACGAAACACGAGAATCTCCTCATCCGTGATCTCCGATAGATACTGGTATATGTTATAAGTGAATGAATCGTAATTATCTAACAACAAATACATTACATAGAAACGCCTATCGCTTTGACGAGTGCTCTCAACTTTTCGTTAGTCTCCTCCAATTCTCGCTCTGGAGAAGAATCAAATACCACTCCAGCTCCGGCCTGTAGGACCATTACCCCATCCTTTTTTAGTCCAGACCGAATTGCAATGCACGTATCAAGGGAACCGTCGGGCTCTATATAACCGACGACACCAGCGTAGAAGCTGCGTGGCGCCGGCTCTAGCTGATCGATTACTTCCATCGCGCGAATTTTTGGCGCACCGGATACCGTACCGGCCGGGAAGGTCGCGCGCAGCGCATCAATGCCATCGCAATCGGGGAACAAATCTCCCTCGACCTGAGACACGATATGCATAACGTGGGAGTAATATTCTATGACATTGAGCTCAGTTACCCGAACTGATCCCGGGATACACACCCGACCTAAGTCATTGCGACCCAGGTCGACCAACATCAGATGCTCGGCAAGCTCCTTCTCATCGCTCAGCAAATCTGCCTCTAGTGCCGCATCTTCAGATCGGTCCAATCCGCGACGCCGAGTTCCGGCGATCGGACGGAGAATTGCGCGCCCCTTTCGGCATCGAACATGAACTTCTGGAGAAGCACCGAATAGTTCAAAATCATCGAAGGCCAAAAAAAACATATAGGGTGATGGATTAGCAGTTCGGAGGTTGCGATAAGCCTCTAACGCTGAAAGTTCCGTACGCACTGCAAGGCGACGGGACAATACTCCCTGCAGAAGATTGCCCGCGATGACTTCCTCCCGTACTTTCTTGACCCCCTCTATATAGCGCGGCGGATCACCTTCATCAATTACCTCTGCTTGCTTACGGTGACGCGAAGAGGCCATAAAATTGAAGTCCATGTCCTCGATCCGTTCCATGGCCGCCTCAATAGCATCATCCAAGTCGATTTTGTATCTTTCATAATTGATTCCGAGTAAAGTCACTGAGTCAACATAGTGATCGAATACGGCAAACAGATGGCCGAAGAGAAACGCAGCATCAGGCAGACCCAACACGTCGGGGCGTTCCTGAAGGATTACACTGTCGAAACGAGACGCATATTGATAGCTTAGGTAGCCAATGCCTCCTGCCGGAAAAGGAAAGTCAAAAACGGTACCAGAATGCTCCGCTGCAAATGCTGCCAGCACGTCAAGAATGTCACGTTGTGGGTCCGGTTGTTTCGTTTCTACTCCATCTCGGACAAGTACAACCCCAGCCGAAGTTTCACGAACACAGAACGCCTCGCGTACTAGCAAGATCGAATAACGCTCGCGGCCCTTCAAAAAAGAGGCTGACTCTAGTAGTACACGTGCGTCCAGCTTTCTCGCCAACGTCACCGGCGTAAATCGTTCCGCTGAGATTGTCCTTGTCGCTGTCTTCTGCAAATTCTGCCTCCTCATACATAAAAAAGCCGCAGGTAGCCGGCGAGAGAACCGGAACCTGCGGCTTCAGCACTCACTACCTTGAGGCAGCCTCAGCGCTTGGTTCCGGTTAAAACACCGGCCACCAGTAAGCGCACGCTTCGCACATTACCTCTATTGTTGATATACCGTTGCAATCACCCACTGTAGAATTATCGTAATCGTCTCAATTGGACGCCGTCAATCTCTGGGTAAACCCTAAAAGACGCACCAAGGAATTTATGCACTCTACCACAATCAGACTAATAGTCTCTACATCATATTGACATATGTAATTACGAACGATATGCGCCCTTGCGACCGACGAAGTACGTTCAGTAATCACGCCCCATGGTCCCAAGTTGATCAGCAAGAGGCCTCATTGAAACCACGGCACCGATCGAATTGATGTTCAACGGTAATGCCTCTGATAAAACTCCTAATCAAAAGTTCCTTACTGAATAAAGAACTAACAAACAAATCTGCGGGAATTCTTCCACCAACGTCAGCACAGGCAATACTGAAAGACATATTGATTTTAGCCGCTACCATAAATTTGAGCGGAGATATGCGAAGTTGTCATTTGCAACCTCGGCCTCTGATTTTCCGTAGTGAGCATAAGCGGGAATGCACGGCAGCATCCATCCACGGTAACCTATTTTTTTCAAACTAGTTAGAACTTGAATCATGTTGATCTCACCGACAGCAGGATTGCTATAATGGCCGTCCCGCAAGTTCCGCAGGTGGACACAGGAAATTCGTGTACCATGCTGCTCAACACATTCCACCGGGTCCCAGCCACCAATGTACGTGTGCGAAGGATCAAAACTAAGTCCAACGAGCGCCGGGTCAGTTAACCCCAGAATTCGTGAGACCTCATGCCTACGTTCAATCACGCGGCGAACGTGAGGGTTAAGACAGAACCTAATCCCATTCCCGCAACACACCCTCCCTATCTCGTTGAGAGCATCTGCCATGCACTGATACTGACGGTCAGTTAACTCGTGTTGTGGCCGCTTGAATCGGCGAACACCGGGGACGACTAACAGCATCTCACCGCCGATAGTAGCTACTGTGTCGGCCACTCGTGTACAGCGTGCTAAGTCACTTTCGATGGTCTCAGAAATATATAGGTCAACGCTAACGGTGATGCCTACCGACTTGATCCCCGCGTCAATCAACTTATCTCTCAGCGGCTCTGGCTTCTCACGGTAGGGCTCGAATGTCGAGCTATCGTAGAGAAGTTCTACTCCCTGGTATCCCATACGAGCCAAATCAGTTAAAGCGCTTTGCAAACTTCCATTCCAATCGAATAAGATCCAGCCAGGCTGGGTCGATAACACTTTGGAGAAGATCATAGAATTGCCGTCCATACGTCATGATATGATGTTCAGAGTCGGTCCTCCAACTGGATAGGCTGGTCAATCGACCCTACTAAAGGAGAGTAAGATGGACATACCTATAGATCCCGATATCATTGAATCGACTTCCCTTGTTTACGCTGACGGCCGGCACAATATCGCGCCAGATGTAACGGAGTGGAAGGGCTACTATTACCTGACGTTCTCCAATGGCTCCAATCACCTAAAGTGGGACCATCAATGTGTGATCCTGCGTTCCAAGAACCTACGAGATTGGCACAAAATTCAAACCACTGCGTATCCAGCACGAGATTCCTTCCTGGTTGCGCGTGCTGATCAGCTACTGCTCTACTATATCTTCTACGATCCGGATCCGGACGGTGAGCTCGGCCCACAGGTTGAAACACGCATGATCTCAAGCGTTGATGGATTGAACTGGTCCTCTCCACAGCGACAGTTCCAGCCACTACATAACTTCTGGCGTCCGAAAATGCATGATAACGAGATCTACACTGCTAGCGACTATCTCGATACCACTAATCTGCAGAACATTCCGATTGATTGGTACCACGGTATGTCTGAACATCGAAGGGTCGACTTACTCCGGTCTCCGAATGGACTGGAATGGACCACTGTCAGCAACATCGTCACTGGACCATTTACAGAAACTGAGTTGCTATTCCGGGCGAACAATGAACTATGGGCGTTGAGTCGACCCCGCACTCTGTCCCGAACTAGTCCTCCCTATCAGGACTGGTCTCACGCCGAGCTGCCCGAGGACATTATTGGAGGTCCAGCTCTAATCGAACTCCAAGGGACTGTCTATCTGGCTGGGCGTCGCTATAGCTCTCGAACCAGTGAAGGCAAACGTGCCGCCACGGTCATTTGGAAGCATGATTCCGAGAGTGACACATTTCAGCCGCTAACGTCCCTACCAGAGCCAGGTTTCGTGGATACCTCCTATCCAGCATTCTTAACAGTAGGTACTGAGACGTTCATTTTCTACTACTCTTCACACCGCTATCGGGAAATCCGTGACTTCGCTCAGGTGGGTTCTCCTCTTGCAGATATCTTTATAGCTAAATTATGCCTCGCGAACTGATTGCTACCGATGTCCGTACACCCGAGTTCAAGGATTACGACGATGGCCCACTGCCACCGGGCCACATCCTAGTCCAAGTGGAGTTTGGGTCACCCAAGCATGGCACCGAACTAGCTGAATACCGCGGTGTTCAGCCAGCTGAGTTTCCTATGCCTCTTGGAAACACCTGTGTTGGTACAGTGGTCGAAATCGCTCCTGATGTGGAGAACTGCTCCCTCGGTGATCGAGTGGCCGGACGTGGCAATCTACGCGAAACTCATATATGGCCGAGGAGTTCTGTTCGCTTCCTGAACTCTCGGATGACCCCTAAGGAAGCAGTTTGCTACGACCCGGCACAGTTTGCCCTGGGTGGGGTTCGTGATGGTCAGGTCCGAGTCGGCGACAACGTGGCGGTGTTCGGTTTGGGAGCCATCGGTCAGATGGCCGCGCAGCTCTGCTCCATTGCCGGTGCAGGCATCGTGGCAACAATCGATCCAATAGCAATCCGGCGTGAAGCAGCGCTATCAGCAGGAGCTGATTTTTCGTTTGACCCTACCGTGTCATCGGTTGGCCAAAAATTACTGGAGATAACTGATGGCCGAGGCATTGACGTAGCCATCGAGACTAGCGGCTCGTATCGGGCTCTCCACGCAGCCATCGACGGCCTATCGTGGGGGGGTACAGTAGCCTATGTGGGCCGTAGTGAGGAATGTATCGGAGGCTTAAATTTCGGTGAGAAAGCTCATTATACAATTCCTAATATCATTTTCTCTCGCGCCAATAGTGACCCGCAAAGAGAGCATCCTCGATGGGATTGGGCACGATTCCAGAACACCTGCTGGACACTGCTTTCTGACGGGAGGCTGCATTGCGAGGATATTATCTATCCCATTGTCGGGTTCGAGAACGCGGTGACAGCATATCGCGAAATCGACGAATTTCCGGAGCGATCTATCAAACTCGGCGTAGAGTTCAAGTAGCACCACGCCCAGATAGGCACTGTCGCTGCCTTGCTATCGCGTACTATCCTATGTGAAAGCAATGAGCTGGAACATAGTCGATCACATAACAATCTATCGCAACAAGGAATGGTACGCGGCGCATCCCAATGTAGTTCGCGCACCGAACGGTGACCTGCTGACAATTTTTCATCGTTCTACACATCTTGGTCATTCCCACCATGGTCATCCACTGTTTGACCTGCGAGCCTGTCGCTCGCAAGACGATGGTAAAACCTGGCATGGTCCGGAGCTCATCTCGTGCGATCCCCGGGGTGGAATCGTCGACTTCGGCACTCACGTCCTCAAAGATGAGAGCATCTTCCTGCACGCGTCAACGGTGGAGCTCGTACCGCAAGGCGATTCAACCCCCACCCATACCTCCTGGCTCTCGCGGCCTGGCATTCCATATTGGATACGCTCACGCGATAACGGTCGCACTTGGAGTGATCCTAAACGTTTCCCGCGCCTGCCAGACTGCGTTTGGGGACATCCGTCTGAGCACTCCGGAGTTTGCCGCAGCCAGCTGATTGAGCTTGATGATGGTCGTATTCTATTGCCAAGCAAAGCTACTGACGTTACCCATGAGTTTCGATATTTCGGAATGATGAGGATTTCACGAGACCTAGGCGAAAACTGGGAATATGGTGGTCGTATCGCGGAGGATCCGATAGCACACTTCAGCGAGCCCGCAATGTATCGGACCCCCGGTGGCCGCCTATTAGTACTATTTCGGCTGCACCCTCGACTGCCAAACGACAAAATAGCCCGACTAGCACTAGTCACCTCTGACGATGATGGAGAAACATGGACCCCGTGGCGCCGTACCACAATTAAGGGTTGCCCGGGGCATCTCTTGGGGCTGCGCGATGGTCGAATTTTTGCCACGGTTGGAACGCGTTGGGATGGTCAACAAGGCTGCATGGCACGTGTATTGGAGCCGGAAGCGTCCGATCTTGACGAAGCACCGGATGTTGTTGTTCGCTCAGACTCAAACGAAACCGACTGTGGTTACCCGTGGGCGATCCAGCTACAAGACGACCGAGTATTGGTAGTCTACTACTACACATATCCAGACGGTGGCCGCGGTATTGAAGGTACCATCCTCGAAGAGCGGAGTTAACTCTGCAGGTACGAACACGCCTCAACCCGAGTGACCACAAACTCGACCTTGAGCTGGCTTCAGCATGCCCCTGGATACTGGAGATAGCGTCATACTCTTATCTCTATGCTTGCATTTAAACGGCTGGAAATAGGAGTGGTCGCTCAGTTCACCGCTGTGCCATGGTCGATTAATGTAGCAGTGCTGATAGGAGAGTCGACATACCAGGCCTGCTTGCTTTGGGGCCTACGTCATCATCAGATCCAGCGTCAACCTGACATCGTCCCTCTGATTTTAACCAAGGTCTCTAGGTTTGCGGTTGCATGAGTCAATCAAATTATAGCGAATCCTCCGTTGTTCGCAGAGAACCGCTGGCCGCCCGTATGCGACCGCGCACCCTTGATCAGGTAGTAGGCCAGAAACAAATCATTGGTCCAGGCCGTCTGCTACGCCGAGCGATAGAGGCTGACCAACTCTCTTCGATTATCCTGTACGGACCCCCAGGGACGGGAAAGACCACCCTCGCACGGGTGATTGCCAATACCACAAGGACCCACTTTATCGCCATCAACGCGGTATTGGCAGGAGTAAAAGACCTACGCGAGGCTATCGACCAGGCGGACAAGCGTGCCGGGGAATATGGCCAGCGTACAATTCTATTCGTAGATGAGGTGCATCGTTGGAACAAAGCACAACAGGACGCCCTTCTGCCGTGGGTTGAGTCGGGTACAGTAACTCTAATCGGCGCTACTACCGAGAATCCGTACTTTGAGGTGATTAAACCACTGGTAAGCCGAAGCCGAATCTTTCAGCTCTTACCCTTGGATTCAGAAGACTTACGAGCGCTCGTCCAACGCGCACTGCGTGACACTGATAATGGCTACGGAAAGCTGAAGGTTGATCTAAAACCTGAAGCGCTGGAGCATTTGGTGAACATCGCCTCAGGCGATGCACGAAGTCTTCTTAATGCTTTGGAACTGGCCGTAGAAACTTCAGCACAATCAGGCGCACCAGTAGTTATTGACCTTCATGTAGCAGAGGAGTCAATCCAGAGACGAGCTGTACTGTATGACAAAGACGGTGACCTCCACTACGACACAATCAGTGCATTCATCAAGAGCGTACGAGGCTCGGATCCCGACGCGGCACTGTACTGGCTGGCTCGCATGGTCTACGCCGGCGAAGATCCACGCTTTCTATTCAGACGGATGCTAGTTCTATCAGCAGAGGACGTTGGTCTTGCCGATCCTCAGGCGGTAAGTGTAGTAGCAAGCTGTGCTCAGGCTTTTGAATACGTAGGCATGCCTGAGGGCCGTTTCCACCTAGCGGAGGCGGCGCTGTACCTCGCCACAGCTCCTAAGAGCAATTCGGTTATGGGGTTTTTTGATGCCCTGAATGTAGTCAGCGACCAGTCAAAAGGAGATGTTCCAATCCATCTGCGTGACGCTAGCCGCGATGCGAAAGGGTTTGGTCATGGTGAAAGTTATTCTTATCCGCATGCATTTCGCGATCACTGGGTAGCGCAACGCTATCTACCAACGGCGCTGACCGGACGCATCTTCTATCAGCCTTCTGCAATGGGATACGAAGGAGATTTTGCGTTACAAATTTCCCGCCGGCGAGAAGAACAACTAGCCGCTATGCTTGATGATGACGATCTATCTGAACAGCTGACATCAGCTGGAACGCAAATTGATAATGAGCGCGAACGTTGGCTATCTCGAGTAACTAGCGGACAAACTACCAATCTAGCAGCAATTAGAGATCGCGTGTTAGATCAAGCTCGGATTAAGCGCCATGACGTCGCAATAGACCTGGCGATGAGTACCGGTTTGTTGACCTGGGAGTTGGTACGCCGCGTACCCGAAGGAGGTGTCTTTGCACTATCAACTTCTGCAGAACATCTGGGCTTAGCAAAACAGATGATCGAAGCAATACCGGAAGGAGAACGTCCTTTATTGTTTTTTGGAGATCTATCTAATCTTGGTGGAATATTACAAAAAAAAGAATTAAATCATATCCGCTTCGACGTTGTAGTCGGCCGCGGCGCCTTATCGCGCCTTAAAAACCCGTATCGGAATCTGATCAATTTGACTTCCGTAATGGCTTGCGGAGGCAGACTATCTCTCAGCGAGACCGACAACACCATGTTCCCCTATCTGACGGACCTGTTCCCGCTGGCAACCTCCCACAGTGATCTATCTAGCCGAATCCACCAGTTACAGCAAAGCGTGGCGAGCCGTGATTCTTTCATAGAACCCGAGCTACTAAATCAAGCATTGGAGAAAGCCTACTTTACGGAGATACGGATTGAGGCCGAACAGCTCCAAACGGATATCGTGGTCAGCCAGCTCTGGATAGATCGTCTCATTGGAACAGGCGGCCAGCTAGGGCCACTCGCACAGCAGCTCCAGCAGGAGCTGTCGCCGGAGGATATGTCTACACTGCGTACCGCCGCGCTGGCCGCGGTCGGACGCACCGTCCCTTGGCAACGAACTGTGATCTACGCAAACGCGATAGCTTCGAATAGAGAATCATAGTTATCGATGACTCGAGACCATGCATGAGGTTCAGCGATCTTCTTCCATCTATCTTTTTCTATTTGTGACATTTGCAGCTCCTGCGAGAGCCGATCGACTAAGTCGTCTGGACTGTCGTACAGACAACGTTTGTGAAGATCACTCGGAATGATCTCAGGATAAACCAAACGTCGCGGTAATAGTGGCATACAGCCTGCATACATCGCCTCCATCACAGCAATACCAAAATTCTCCTGTACAGCTGAAGAAACTACGAGACTTCCACCAGCAAGATAACGCAAATAGACTGAGCGAGGTGGAAATCCATCATAGATAATGCGGTCCCCTAGCTCGGCTCGCGCGTGCACAAGAGCCTCTGGCTCTGGGATTAAGCGCTCGCCCAGGAGCGCAACCTTGAACTGAACACCGCGACTAGCTACCTGCACCAGAGCGTTAACAAACTCCTTCGGATTCTTATCGAACTCCCAACGATGATTCCAGATCACCGTAGGCAAATCGTTGGGCGAAACCTCCGGCTTCACATCGTCAAAACGACAGCCAGGATATAGAACGCTAGAATTTCGATCGATTCTTGATAACGGAACTACAGGCCTATCATCCGTATCTGGCAGCTGATCGATCACTGATGGTAATTGTGATCGAAAGGTTCTGCGGTGGAACTCCGAATTAAATACTACATGGTCAGCTGTTAATACATTGATGACATCTTTCCAGAGGAACTCCACATTCGCTGATCTTCCAGTTGGGACCGGATAGGAGATCTGACTCTCATGCAAGTAGAGTAGCAACGGTGGTGTACGCGCACCCCATACAGCCCGCACCTGAGCAAGATCCAATAAGCCAGTTGCTACTACTAGGTTAAAGCGTTCGGGATTCGAAACTCTCTGGGCTAACGTAAGCCCCGCGGTTCGCAGACGCCATTTCCACAATCTAGCTGGCAGTGTCTCCACATCAATTGCGTGACGTGAGTACTCTTGTAACCCTGTGACAAACTCCCGGTGAGATCCCCCGTGAAACGGTTCCAGAAATAGTATACGCACCCATCAATACTATCAGCGCACGACCTAACAAAGTCGATAGAGCGTCTCCACAGATTGGAATGCGCCATAACCGTCATCGTGTATATAAGATTCTTGTGAACTAACGTTAATTAGAGCGTCATACCTTCAAGAAGTGCTGCCAACCCGGAGGGAGGGGCTGTCGTGCTATACGGCGTAGCTGTAGCATGTGCCATAGGCAGTGCCTAGGTCGGAAGATAGTCTTTGTCTAAGTAAGCAGTTTTTAGTTTGTTAAGTTTTCTGGCGACTCATCGCAGTATCTAGGATCTATCAAATGGACTTGTACATCCGTAGCCCTCTACTTATTTGCATATCTTGCCAGAAAAGGATCTGTCTGTACGATAGAGTAAGTTAACTGTGCTACGTATAGGTCTTGTCGGTCTGCCGAATGCCGGAAAGTCTACGCTCTTCAACGCATTGGTCGGAAGTCGCAAAGCCCATGTTGCCTCATATCCCTTCTGCACAATTCAGCCAAATGTTGGCGTCATTGAAATAAGTGACAACCGACTATACCAGATTCGTCGCCTTTTTGATTCGGCACGTGCGGTATCAAGCGCAATCGAATTCGTCGATATAGCTGGTCTTGTGGCGGGATCAAGTTCTGGGGAGGGACTAGGAAACCGCTTTCTGGGTCACATCAGAGAAGTTGACGCAATCGCGCACGTAGTTCGCTGCTTCAACGACGGGAACGTCCTGCCGTCGGAGAGCCAAGTCGATCCAGTCACTGACGCGGAGGTAGTAGAAACTGAACTGCTCTTGGCTGACCTAAACACCATTGAAAAACGACGGGAACGGACTGTGCGACGTGCTCAAGCCGGCGAGAAAGATGCCCAAAACGAGCTGGTCCGATTAGAACGGTTTCAAGAGGCGCTAAACAGCGGAGCCCCAGCGCGTGCCCTTGATCTTGATACTGGCGAATATCAACTCTTAAAAGAGCTGTTTCTCCTCACTAATAAATCGGTTATCTACGTAATAAACACCGATGAGGAATCCATCCTTAGCAATGACGTCCGAATTGCTGCCGTAAAAGAACACGCTTCTAATCAAGCCGGTGGCGATAGTGATGCGTTGGTAATCTGTGCCGACTTAGAGGCTGAAGTCGCAGACCTTGAGACAGCAGAAGCTACCGAGTTCCTACGGGAAGCCGGCATCACCGAACGCGGCATTGATAAATTAGTACGCCAACTGTACCAGCTCCTTGGACTAATAACATTTTTTACAGCGAATGAAACTGAGGCGCACGCATGGGCTATTCCCAGAGGAACCGCCGCTGCTCAGGCCGCCGGCCGTGTACACAGCGATATTGAGCGGGGATTTATCGGTGCTGAAGTAGTCTCCTATGCAGATCTTCAAGCATGCAGCAGCATAACTGAAGCTCGGAATCAGGGTCTCTCTCGAATTGAGGGACGTGACTACCAAGTGTGTGACGGAGACGTTATTCTGTTTCGATTTCGATAGCCTAAGCACGGGCCGAGTAGTTCGCTCTCGCTCAGGTACGCCGCCCCCAAGCGGCCAATCCTGACCAATGCGTCGATCGACATTCCATCAACGACGCATTCGGAAATAATCACCTGATGTAGGGAATCGATTTCCCGCACATCTTTCTTAACATATTTTATTAAAAGGATTAGATGTTTACAGCGAACATATGCTCTCCTGAATTAGGAGAACAAGAGGTGTTCTTCCTCAAGATGACCAGGGCATCTGAAATTTAGTTCAAGTGCCATTCAGGAGTCTCATTTAAGCATTGTCGCAAAAGATGATAAGTCCTCGTTACTCCAATTCAGGTGAGACCCAGCGCTGCGGACTCCCAGTTGCAATCGAGTCAAGAATGCGTTCCACGAGTAGCACAACGCGTATGCCGTCTGCCGTCCCTACTGTCGGACCAATGCCGGAACGAATCGCATTAATTAAATGGGCAAAATGTTCCTCAGGGTCTGGACGAATAGTTTCCGATAGTTGCCGACCGTTGCTTGGATCCTGATGAGTAAAAGTTGCTGCCTTCCAATGATCATGAATCACCGCTGACATAGAGCCGTCAAAAAATTGGAAGAACCACTTGCCCGTCAATTGGTTGCGACCAGCGTCAGCCATGAGAAAACTGGATGCCCCGCCATCGGCGAACCTAAGGGTCGCCACTACCGTGTCCACTACTGCGCTGCTACCAAGATTATCTGCATGACAGACAGAACCACCCGTCGCATAAACCTCTACGGGACGGTCGCCATGCATCCAGCATATCAAGTCTAGAGCGTGAACACCCACATCGTATAACGGCCCACCACCCTGTATTGGATGCCACCGCCACTTCGAGAGATCACCTGGCGACTGCGTGCATTGACCATGACTAACTTTGATCGGACCAAGCCTATTTCGGACAGTTCGCGCTGTATTCGAGAACCGAATCGAATGGTTCAGCATTAAGGTCCGGTCGGCCTCTATCCGTGCCGCCTCGATCCGTAAGCAGTCAACGGAGTTCAGCGCCATTGGCTTCTCAAGAAACACGTGCTTTCCAGCTTGCAGCGCGGCAATAGATAGTTCGGCATGGGAATCATGTGATGTAGCGATGGAAACTATGTCAATCGTTGGGTCCGAAAGAATCTGAAAATAATCCGCGGTGAAATATGAGCCCTCTTGATCACAACTAAACGCCATCGCAGATTCGATCTCAAGATCACAGAATCCGCGCACGACTATATCTGGATTAGCTATCGCCCCGAGCGTATGCATTTTTCCAGCAGAACCGCATCCGATTAGCGCCCATCCCA
>CAZTZA010000007.1:0-1996 GCA_964618015.1 uncultured Spirochaetaceae bacterium
TGTCCCCGTCGAGCAATCCAACGAAAGCGCATATGCGCATAGCCGATTGGTCGATCCAGTTGTGAGGAGTATTGAGACCATCCGTTCGATGGCCAGAGCGAATTGGAAAATTGTTTATGGAATGACCTATTCCACGCCAAGGCTCACTACCAATAAACGATTGGGCAATCTGCCGTAGTTCGTTGAATACTGGTCCCCAGGTTGGGCCGGAAATTCGCTTTCGCAATCGCTCTATATCCGATCGGTCAAAGAACAACCCAAGCGAGGGCTCAATTTTATGAGCCTCAGGGACATCCGTTAGCAATAGATCATGCCAGTCTTCGGGATATGGCAGAACGCGACTTCGTAACTTTACCCGTGCTTCGCTGTTAACAACTCCTAGCCACATCAGATTGGCCATTCCAGTCTGCGTGCCAGGATCATTTAATTCAATTTCAAGAAAAGATATATTTTTTCCACCAATATCCCCTTCAATTTCCTGAAAAGTGTCAAGCCCTCCAGCTTGGTGAATAATCACGGTATCTCTGCCATCAACGATAGCTCGCACAGTAATGCTAGTTGAACGTTGAGATTGTAAACACAACACCATCCGATCGTACCCGCAGACATCAATGTCGACATCCCGGCGTATGACCATTTTGACTGAGCCTTGTCCAGGCCAGGTACATCGCCAACTGTGGAAAGTCTCATCCAGCTCAGCTGAACCTTCCCTTTGGATATGCCAGTCGCCTATACCATGCCGCATAGGATCAAACATTCGGACTAATATTGCTTCGGACTCTCCATGTGGAATCGGGAACAATCTCTGATTTTGGTTTACATCGGCCTGAGGTGGTCCCGGCTTCTTATTCTTCTGTCCTGGTTTAAAAGATGACATAACGTAGTTAGATTAACCTTCAAAGACACAAAATGCACCTCGTCAAACAATGTCTTCAACCGTTAATCGCATCATGCAATGCAATTAAATTAAGGATCGAGTATAGGCGCTCGACCTGCTGTCATTGGTTATAGACATACCATAGCAGTCGCCTCTCTCTATTCACTGATCGTTCAAGCAATCCTGGTCTTCCCAATATAGTCGACTATATTCAGAACTCGTGACATGATAGGTGGATGCGCAGTATAAGTTTAATGTCAACGGCAGGCAGCCAAGCAGCCACCAATGAAGCCGGCAACAAGGTGGTAACGGTTGAAGAGAAAACTCACGTTACTTGGCAAGATGTAACCTCAGAGGGTTACTTTAACCGTATCCGCACCTTAAATCGCCTCAATGGTGAGTGGTCACCAATCGAGACCCTCGGCAGTGCCCGTGATGACCATGCGCGGGCGGTACTCGTTGCAGACAGTGCTGGATTCCTCCATGTGATCCTAAGCGGCCACAACACTGCGTGCACCTATCGGCGGTCAAAAAATGCCAACGATTCCTCTGACTGGACTGCCCCTGTAGAAGTTGCAGACGGAACTTATCCCTATCTGGTATGTGGCCCAGACGAGACCCTATTTTTGACACTTCGAAACGCCAACCGATGGAATGGCGTTGAGCTCTATGCCAAACCGAAAGATGCACCATGGGGGCATGTCGGAAAAATCATCGAGAGACTGTCCGACTACCAAGGATACGCCGCTTTTTCTTCCGGCCACTGCTTCAACTCGCAAGGAGTATTGCACTTGGTCACTGATTTCTACGAAGGATTTGGAATTTGGGATCAGCGCGGCATCCATCAAGCCATTGGCTACCTTCAGTCACCCGACGGCGGAAAAAGCTGGTGGACCTACCGTGGAAAACGAGCCTTGCTACCAGCTCGGCCGTGTACAATGGACGTAATCTGCGAGAGTACCGGCCTTCGCCATGAGCCTATGCCACCACCAGTACTATCCGCTCATGGGAACATCGCGGTTGACCCAGATGGAATCCCCCACGTGATGTACCTTTACCACCTGAACCGTGCCGGAGAGATAATCCTTGCCTCGCCCAATGCAGCAGGAGTTTGGCAAC
>CAZTZA010000007.1:2006-19177 GCA_964618015.1 uncultured Spirochaetaceae bacterium
ATGTCCTCACGCGGCACTATCCGGAATATCGCGCAGCTATGTGTAGAGGCACGTTCACTATTGATACAAACGGCGTATTTAGGGCCCTAATTACCTTAGTCCACCATGATCACCCCTTGTGGAACCATCATCTTCCGACGCGTGAAGGATTAAAAGGAACTAATGACGGATCGCTAAACCAAGGTATAGGCCACCCTATCGTTTGGTTGATTTCACACGACGGAGGCACCACCTTTTCCGTCGAGGAAGCGCTTGCAGAGAAAGTCAAAGCTCGTTCCCCTAAGTACGAACTGGCAGTGTCCGGCATCACATCACCCACCATGAGCGGGATCCTCTATTTTGATAACACTTCGCTCCACTTGCAGGGTTTTCCAGAAGACGGTGGCTATCAGAATAGAGTCTACTATTGCCAAGACACCGAATGGTCATAGCGTCGATGAATTCGAACAAATCTTGTAATTACAGAGACTTGTAAAAGAGAGAAAATTAGTGACGAACCCCAGTTAGCGGTAATCGAATTCTATAGGAAGATCCGAGCCAAAGACGCACTAAAGGGCAGACTACCTGCGACCGTTGCCATCGAGCTATTCTCAGGTAACTTTAGCCCTTTATCTTCTTCCGATAGAACTATTTCAATACCCCGTCTGCGATAGTTCCCATTTTCCAGCCAGCTCATCCCGTCCTGGATTGAAACAGCAATTTGAGATACTATTCCGAACGTACTGATGAAGATCACTGGGCTACGAGTCTTTTTGATTAACCCCCAACGGTCCGTAACTTTTGGCACTGGCTGGGGTAAGAACACCGTGCTGGTTAAGATATATACCGACGCCGGCATCGATGGCCTAGGAGAAGCCTTTGGCACGGGTAAAGCAAAGACAACCGAGGCCGCACTGAATGAATTTGAGCGCTGGCTATGTGGCAAAGACCCTACTGAGGTGCTACGGAACTGGTATGCTTACTATCGTGGCAGTCGATATCCTCTGGGCACTGCTACGATGGCGGCACTCAGCGCGGTAGAGCAAGCGCTCTGGGACATTTCCGGCAAAGCGTGCGGTCTGCCAGTTTATCGCATGCTAGGCGGTCCCACGCGCGACAGGATACGCCTCTATGCCTCAGGTATTTTGACTCAAAATATAGCAGCGGGCCCGGGCCCAGATGGGAAAAAGGACCTGGTCAGTGCGTGTCAGATGGCAATCCAGTCTGGTTTCACAGCTGTTAAATTCACCCCTCAGCCCGATGATTACGAAGGAAAAAACCCTCACCGAGTACTGACCGGGGCAGTAGAACGAGTGCAAAAAGTCCGCGAGGCTATCGGCGATGAACATGATATCTGCCTTGACTACCACGGCCGTAGCTTCAGTCCTTCCGAGGCGATCCAACTAGCACAGCGGATCGAGCAATACAGGCCGTTATTCTTGGAAGAACCTGCGTTAACTGAAGCACCAATTTCACTTGCCGAAGTAAAAATGAAGACTACAATCCCCGTCGCTGGCGGAGAGCGCTGCATCAGCCGCGACCGATTACGGGATCTTCTAGAGAAGAATTCGCTCCACGTTTTTCAACCAGAGCCAACTGCGAATGGCGGCATCATGGAGACAGTCAAATGGGCGGCAACATGTGAGCTATACCACGTCGTGCTGGCGCCACACCACGCCTGCGGTCCAGTATCCCTGCTTTCATGTGCGCACATCGACGCTAGCATCAACAATTTTCTGATCCAGGAATTAAATATCGACCTATCTGACCCTTGGTTGACTGAACTCTATTCACCTCTGCCTCAAATCAAAGACGGGCACCTCTGCTTACCAGAACGCCCCGGCTTGGGGATCGAACTGAACGAAGAGGCAGCACAACGCTACCCGTACAAACCCTACGACCGACCAGTGATCAAAGCTGAAGACGGATCTATCGGACTGGAGTAATAGCGCATGGCTCCTTGAGCAGCCCATAGACAGAGACATCTGTGAAAAGCGCAAGCCAAACCAAGCAAAGTCCGTTCTCTCACACTAACGTTGATCGATTGGCAGCAGCCCTCAAAAACCCATCACAGTTAAGAAGACCAACATGTCCATTGAATGATAGACCGCTCAATTCGGACCATAACAAGCTCGGGAGCCCCTTAAATGCCCTTGCCAACTAACTCAGGAACCCGCAGTCATCCTTTAGCCGTGCGCGAACATGTGATTCGTCGACAGTAAGGCCTAATCCTGGCGTCTCCGTCATAGGCACAAAGCCGTTCTGGATTAAATGACCATCTTGGCTGAACGGACTTCAGCTACCCGGAGATGCATTAAAAAAGCCCCCGAACACGACCGGTTGAGGGATCAACATCAATACGACGAAAAGCTGGATCTGAAGCGGTTCCCGGCATTAATTTGATATCACCGGCAACCGGTACAGCAAATCCTGCTCCGTGGTACAGCAACAAGTCCTGAATTGGAAGATTCCACCCCGTAGGACAGCCTTTGAGATTAGGATCATGACTTAAGCTAAGATGAGTTTTAACCATACAGGTACCAAAATTTCGTACCGTTGGATCCGCCTCAGCTGCCTCCAACTTCGCGAGCGCAGCCGGCTCATAAGTGACCCCAGCACCACCGTAAACCTGTCTCGTAATCCTATCAATTCGATCGCGTAACGCCATGTCATCTGGATAAAGAAATCGGAAATCTGATGGCTGTTCGCATGCAGCCACGACTGCCTCTGCCAACTCTTGAGCACCAGATCCTCCGGAACGCCAGTGCCGGCTCACCACACATTCAGCCCCTTGATCTACAGACATTCTGCGAATGACTTCTACTTCCTCTTTTGTATCCGTGTGGAAATGATTAATACACACCACGGCCGGAAGTCCGCTCTTGTGCACTGTGTTGATATGTGCCATCAGATTTTCGACCCCACGCTCCACTAGCGCAGGATTTTCCTCCGTATACGCCGAATCAAGAGGTCTCCCAGGCACTACTGGGGGGCCACCGCCGTGCATTTTCAAGGCTCGAATCGTGCATACAATCACTGAACAATCAGGCACGAGACCGCTCAGACGACATTTTAAATTCCAGAATTTCTCGAAACCAATATCAACACCAAACCCACTCTCAGTGACAAGGTAATCTGCCAACTTAAGACCAATTCGATCGGCTATAACGGATGACTGGCCAATGGCAATATTTGCGAATGGTCCAGCATGAACAAGCACCGGCTGTCCTTCAAGAGTCTGCATCAGGTTTGGATTGATAGCCTTCGACAGGATCGCAGCCATGGCTCCATCCACCTCTAGATCAGCGGTGGTTATTGGCATACCGTCGGTGGAGTACGCAAGAACAATCCTCGCTATCCGAGCACGCAAGTCAGAAAGATCGGTGGCGACGGCCAAAATTGCCATAAGCTCGGACGAAGCAGTAATCTGAAAACCGCTTCGCATCGGAACGCCATCCATTTTCCCGCCTAGTCCAATTTTAATTTCCCTTAGCGCTTGTGCGCTAAAATCCATCGCCCAACCCATAGCGGTAGATTCTGCCGCTATGTTAAGCCTCTTTAAATTTTTTCTTAAAAGTGTTTTATCACTGTAATTTGTCTCATGTTGCATGCGGCTAGTGAGAGCCACCAATGCCAAGTTGTGAGCGTTAGTAATTGCGTCTACATCACCTGTGAGACCAAGACTTAAGTCGGTAATCGGGAGGCACTGGGAGAGCCCTCCACCCGCGGCTGAACCTTTAATGTTAAAAGTTGGACCACCCGATGGCTGACGAATTGCTCCAATAACTCTTTTACCGATAGAGCCTAAGCCTTCTACCAACCCCATTGTCGTAGTTGTCTTGCCTTCTCCGAGTGGTGTCGGAGTCATCGCGGTAACGTCGATATAGTGCCCATCAGGCTTAGAAGACATCCGCGTTAAGACCGGCGCATAATCTATCTTACCAACGTGATGGCCATAAGGCAGAACTTCGCCGGGTAATAATTGCATCTCAGAGCCAAGCTGCTGGACACTCTTCATTTGCTCAGACGCGGCTTCAGCAATTTGCCAGTCAGCCATCGCCATGGGATCAAGATTAGGCACAAGGAACTCCATCAATCATTGAGTTTTTTACTATAGACATTTTACGTCAACCTCGACCCCGTATTTACTCTTCCAAATAGAAGTTAGTCAAGACGTCCCAAATAAAATTTTTTACACTGCTAACCTATAACCCAAGACGATTCACGCCCTGCAGGCTATTCTAATTGTAAACACAAATAGAATGAGGATATCCGTGAGCAGAGAAGGCAACACTTGGGGAATTGGGAGCCACTGCTACCGTGCTGATTCTAATTGGTCACATACCATAGGCAGTCACGGACCCGACGGAATGGTGACTGGTATTGCCGTGGGTACCGGAAAGATTGACCGCGACAGGCTATACGCATTCCAGCGTGATCCGGAGGGTAGAGTATTAGTCTACGAACGTAATGGTAATTTTCTCGGATCCTGGGGAACCGGGATATTTTTTGAACCACATAACATCTCGGTTACATGCGACCAGAAAGTGATATGCACCGATCGCAATGACCATACCGTACGGATCTTTACGATTCGCGGCAATCTACAACAGACCTTGGGCACTGCTGACCATGCCGGTCTGCCGGGAGAACCATTCAACAAGCCATGTCATGCAGTGGCCGATCCTGTAACCGGAGCAATCTGGGTTGCTGACGGTTACGGTAATGCCCGTATTCATCGCTTCTCCAGTGATGGAAATATAGAACTATCCTTTGGTACGCCCGGGTCTGGAGACGGCCAATTTAACCTACCCCATAGCCTTGCGCTCGACAGCCGTGGCCGCCTGATCGTAGTTGATCGCGAAAATTATCGCCTACAGATCTTTAACCAAGAAGGTCGCCTTCTTGACATTTGGGGTACAGACGACCTTCGCCAACCAATGGACATTCACGTTGATGAGGACGGCTTCATTTATGTGGCAGAATGCTTTCAACGAATAACCATCTATAACCCGAATGGGGAAATAATCTCGCGATGGGGTGAAAAAGGGGACGGTCTAGGCCAATTCCCCTCATTCTTACACGGCGTGTGTACGGATTCGTACGGCGATCTCTACATCGCTGATGAACAGCGACTCCAGAAGTTCGAGAGAATACGATGAGTAGCCAAGCGAATTCGGAAATCTTCGTGCTTAACGAAAGATAATCTATGTTATATGGCGCTATCTAAAAGAGGTGTACTTTTTTGAAGCTGCCTATCCGTAATGCACGCTCGATGGGATTGGTCTGCTCAACCACTGAATGCGGATTAGCTGTCGCAGCAACTGATGGCACTGAAGCATATGTGAGTAAGCCGATGCCAGGCGCAGTGTGTTGGCATGGCTATCCGGCATTTGATCTAGACGTCCTACCAGGCACCGTATTGGAATTACTAAATCGTCTGAGCGATGATGGTTGGGACCTTTCAGAACCAGGCTATTTTAGTCAGTCATGGCGTCAACACGACATGGTACTGGTTGACCGAGACGGCGCTCCTCTTATGCCCGCACTAAGCTGGCAGTGCAACGGCGCACATAAAGAGGCTGCACAACTGAATAGGTTGGGAGAGTTCCATTCCTCAGTTGGTGCCATCGAACCACGATTCATCGCAGCTAAGCTCCCATGGGCCTTGGCTCAGGAGCCATCTATAGAGAGGCGCATAGACGCGGTTATGACATCTGGAGACTGGTTCGCAGGTCTACTCACATCTGACCAATTTCGCCTGAGTACTTCCGATGCCCTATCCAATGGACTACTCCACCAGCAGACTAAACAAGTTGCAATTGCTCCCATGGAACAAGCAAACAAGCTCCTCGGAGGGCGTTTCCGTCCGGAGTGGTTTCCACCCGTGATCCCGAGCCATGGCGTAATCGGTACTGTCGACCCTACAGGGCCACCGGTCTGGAAGGATCTCTGCCGGAGACTCCGCGGTTGGAAAGTAGTGGCCTCACTTGGCGACAACCACGCCTCTGCCGCTGGTTGCGGCGCGGCGGAATATGACACCATCGTCCTATCACTTGGAACCGGCGGCACAATTAATCTTCCGTCACCTCACGACGCCAAGCCTGCGGGAAAGATCCTTGGTTTCGAATACTGGGATGATCGCTTATTCCTGCTGATGCTCGCTGAGTGTGCCGCATGGTATGACAGACGTCGACTTGAATTAGCCCCTAGAGCCACATATGAAGAGTTGAATCATATGGCTCTCCGAGCTGACCTGAATCAACTCGTGCGCATTTTCCCAGGGACCGCCGATCAGGAGGTAGACTCTGATCTGGAGGCTCGAATTGCAAGCACGCAATGCTCAATCGCCATAGAGATGTTAGACCGGGTCCGGCTGATGCTGGATGTGGCTACAGAGCCCATTCGGACATTTGTACTAACCGGCGGACTATCACGAGCCCCACTTATCCGAGAAACCCTTTACGCTGGCCTCAGAATTATTGGAAGGACCGACAATAGGGTAACAGATGATGCCCAAATACTCTTAAACAACCGCTCGGGCCAACTCAGCTACAAGACGGATGCACTGGGAGCACTCATTAATACACAAATTGCTGCCGAAGAAGTAAGTCCACGGAGAGTGATCATGGCAGAGCGTAGCTGGCGATCCTGCGACACTCCTGCCTTGGAGCAAGAAAAACGACTTACTGACGTTCTAGAGTCATTCGGATGGGTAGAATGAGAATTACCTCGGTTTCAACGCTCTGCCTATCTCGAAGACATGAACCTGAACGTCAGTGGAAGACCGCGTCTTTTCGGGCGATTAAGGCCGACTGTGCAATAATCATTATAGATACGGATTCTGGAATTCGCGGTATAGGCGAGCCAAGTGCTTACGGTGACCCAGCACGCATCCGAAAGCAGGTTACCAACCTTGCTTCCGGTTTGATTGGCCATGACCCACTGGACCCAAATATCATGCCCGACCTTTCCGGTGGAAAAAGAAGCAATGACATCCCCCGTGCTGGAATCGACTGCGCACTCTGGGATCTTCGCGCTCGTATCGAGGGTAAGCGAATATGCGAAATGGTTGCGACAGCGACAGGTCCTTCCGATGCAATCCCCGCTCAAAGTGTACGTCTATACGCCTCCGGCGGTGTTAGCTACGACTGGAATCAAGACCCTATACAGCTGGTAAGAGAAGCCTACTCACATATTGCCACCGGCTTCACGGCGTTCAAGATGCGGGTTGGCACTGAATGGAGCCGGTCGGGGATAACTACCTCACAAATGATCGATTTGCTTCACCAAGTGACGGAGGCAGTAGACGGACGGATGGAACTGATGTTGGATGGCAACTCTCGCCTCTCGGAATTAGACGCACACACCATTGCCTCTGCCTTGGATGACCTACATTGGGCTTGGTTCGAAGAACCGATGCCTCTCAATCCACTAACCTATGCACGGTTAAACGACTCCGTTGACATACCAATCACTGGCGGGGAAAGTTTTAGCTTAGCTAAGCAGTTCGAACCATATTTAGAAGCAGGTGCATTTACCATTGCCCAGCCTGACGTCGGCGTGTGCGGCGTAAGCGAATGGCTCCGTATCGTAAACCATGCATACGGATGCGGCGTCGAGGTCTGTCCACATTCCTGGCACAACGGCCTGCTAGGTGTAAGCCATGCACACCTGCTCGCTGCCCTGCCCCGACCACGCCCACTTGAACTCTGCATGGTACAAGGTCCCCTGCAGTGGGAGATCTTGCACAAGCCCCCTCCCATCGAGGATGGTCACCTCGTCCTACCCAAAGGGCCCGGCTGGGGAGTTGATATTGCTGAAGACATAGAAAAAAAATTCCCTTACATCGAAGGTGATTATGCGGATCATCTTGACTAATTATATGCCACTCAACAGCATTTATTAGCAGCTCACATCTTTGCCTTCGTCGCCAAACACGTCCATACGGTCCTTAGGAGTGATGAATCTGGTGCCAGCCGGCATGTAATGGAACTGTAATGCCCGTCGACGCTGATTAGAAACATTCGGTGCCGAACCGTGCTGAAGCAGACTAGAAAAAATTATGCATCCTCCTGGCTCAAGAGGCGTCGCCAGCGATCCGTGCGATTCAATGTGTGTGTCACAAATCTGCCAGTCGCGGCGTTGAAAATGTACTACTGGACCGAGCTGATTCGATCCTGGCTTTATGATCATACAGCCGTTGTCAACAGTAGCCCGATCTAAAGCAATCCAGACCCCGACAACTGGAGTATCAAGATGTATGTCAAAGTAGGCGTGATCCTGGTGCCAGGGTTTTTCGCGACCGATACGAGGAGGTTTAAGTAATGCCATATCCTGCATTAATAGAGGATTATCCCCAATGATCTTTCCTACTACTCTGTTCATCTTTGGGTCCGACGATAGGGCCCGCAGCCTTTGATCATGTCCAACAATCCACATTAATTTACGGACGTAGTCCAGTTGTTCGCGAGGTGCCATACCCTTAAGATCCCCTCGGTTAACGATAGGCTCGTAGCGGACCTCAAGGCGCCCTTCACCTCCTTTATAAGGATTGTTATCAGGCTTGTGCGCCAGCTCAACCACTGGATCCCTGACAGCAAGCATATCGACCAGTCCATCTATAGCACCGTTGATTTGCTCAGCGCTGAAAGCTTCATGCACGATTATGTAGCCGCACTCCATAAAGTTCTTGATTTCAGTTTCTGTCACTGAGTCAAAACCCGTCACGCCGTCTGCGAAGCCGTCGTAGTGATATAGATTATCTTGCACAGGTGTTCATATACCATCTACTTTTGAACGCGTATATATCCCCACAAATCATCTTCAAAGAAAGTAGTTAAACACTATTTGCAAGAATCAAATAAGGCTATCTGTTCTGTTCTTGGCTATGCGCCATCCTGCCGAGACATGACCATCTTCAATAGGCAGAGCACACCCCTGGCTTAGATGTTACAGTCATGTCCGTGATGAGCGCTTTCCGTAATGTTGAATGCATCCGGTACGAAGAACCAAATTCGAAAAACCCTCTCTCGTTCAGAAGGTATTACGCAAATGAGGTGATCGAAGGCCGCACTATTCGTGAGCATCTAAACTTCAGCACCGCCTATTGGCACACTTTCCGGGCAACCGGAACATGACCCCTTTCGTGCTCCTATAATGCAGCGCCCATGGGATAATGGATCGGACTCGCTGGAAAATACCAGAGAGCGAGTTCACGTTGCCTTCGAGTTTATGGCAAAACTTGGGACCCCCTACTACGCTTTTCACGACCGATATGTCGCCCCAGAGAATGAACCCCTGAGAATAAGTAATCGTAATCTGGATACGGTAGTAGAGGCGTTAAAAAATGAACAAGAGAGAACCGGCATTCGCCTGCTGTGGGGCACTGCTAACCTGTTCAGCCATCCTTCGCTATCTGCATGGTGCTGCCACTAGCTGCAACGTTGACGCATTAGCCTGATTTCTAAAAAATAATAATTACATATGAAGAAATTGATTCCTGATGTTGGCGTCTGTAGCATAGCCTTCAAGGATCGCAGCGCAAGAGAAGCTCTACAGGCGATAGCCAAGACTGGGGCTGACTCAGTTGAGCTCTGGGGCCAGCCTCCACACCTGCCTTTTCCGATAGACGTCGATTGGTGTCAAAGACTACGCGAAGAAGCTGAAGAGCTCAGCCTCCGTTTCTGCGCTCTGGGGTCTTACTACCGACCTGGAGCTCATCCAACCTACTCAGGCCACGAGGTAACCAAGGAGAACCAACTTGTTGCGGCACAGGCACTAGGTGCGTCTATCTTGAGAATTTGGCCAGGTGAAAATTGCTATGCAGATACGACCCGCTTAGAACGAGGTCAATTGTACGCCGAGATCCGAGACCTTGCTGACGCTGCTCAGGACATGGGTATCAAGGCGGTATTAGAGAGACACGTCGGTTCGCTTACTGAAGGTTGGGAGGCTCCTCTTACCGTTCTTTCCGAGATTGACCATAGAGCAGTTTCTCTCAACTACCAGGTGGTCTATCCTGCTCCAGAAGAAGAACTAAGATCCTTATCTATAACTGATTATAAGATACTTCTGCCATATGCACTCCACGCACATCTGCAGAATTACTGCCCCGCAAAAAGTGGCCAGCTGCGGAGAACTCTCATTTCTGAAGGGATGGTCGATTACAGCATGCTTTCCCAGACAGCTATCGAATCAAACTACAAAGGATCATTCATGATTGAATTTCCGGCGGATGAACGCGGTTCCATGAGCGTGGAAGAGGCAGTTTCCTCCGACGTCCTGACCGTACGTCAACTATTTTCGTAGCCGGAGGACTAGTTCTATGAAAGATTCTTCACCCTTAAACATTGTGGTAATTCTTTCTGATCAACTGCGTGCTGATTGCGTAGGCTGCTATGGCAATTCAATAGTCCACACTCCCCATATCGATGCACTAGCAGCGTCGGGGACTCAGTTTGGCCAGGCTTTTTGCCAGCACCCACAATGCGCTCCAAGTCGAGCGTCGATTCTTACCTCGCGTTATCCCCACATAAACGGCTGTACCTCGAACTACGTGGCACTTGGCGATCACGAGCGCACCCTACCAGAATACTTGCGTAGCCATGGTTATCGAACCGTCGGCACTGGCAAGTTGCATCTTTCGAAGAATAAATTACAGTCAGGATTTGACGAGTTGATTCAAACCGAAGGCCAGCGCTCAGGCGCGACCGATCCAGAGATTCTACATGAACATTACAAGGAGTGGTTGAAAGCAAACGGACACTGGGAGACTGCCGTTGAAGCGTTCGCAATGCACGGACGACCGGAGTATTTGGAAGGGTTTCGTGCTGCTGTTAACCCACTTCCAGAGGATGCATATTTTGACGGCTGGGTAGGAGACCGCACGACCGAACTCATCGAGCGACATCCGGTCGAACATCCACTCTTCTTGTTTATGGGGCTGCCCAATCCCCACATACCCTTTGACGCGCCCGAACCATATGCGTCGATGTACAAACCAGAGGAATTGCCACTGCCACCCACGTTTAATATGGATCTAAGGAATAAGCCTCCCCAGCATCTCAACTATAAACGCTATGGCCAAAAGGAGGATTTCGAACGATTGGACGAATCTGCATTACGTCGGGTGATGTCTCTCTATTACGGCAGCACCAGTCTAGTGGATGTTCAAGTTGGGAAGGTGATCGCAGCACTAGAGAAGAAGGGGATGCTGGAGCACACGGTTGTAGCATTTCTCTCGGATCACGGCGAGTTTCTTGGACATTTTGGCATGCTCATCAAGAGTACCGATGAATATCCAATGCTATACGACGTTGGTCTGCATGTGCCGTTGATCGTACGCACACCTGCTGGAAGGTGTGGCCATGTCACAGACGAACCAGTCGAACTAATTGACTTGGCTCCTACTCTGCTTTCCTGCGCAGGAATAGAGGTGCCACCCGAGATGCAGGGGATAAGTCATCATGAGGCACTCTTTGGGGGTGAAGTCTGCAAACGTGAATATATATTCTCTGAGACAGGACCAGTGAAGATGGTCCGGGGATCTCGCTATAAGCTGGTACACTATCCTGGCCAACCGTATGGTGAGCTATACGATCTGCAAGAGGACCCGTACGAGTCGAACAATCGTTATGACGATCCCGAGCTCAAACTCCATCAAGATCAACTAATCCAAGCGCTCGTGGATCGCTTAATATATTCCGAGGGACCGTTGCACGGAGAATCAGAGCGCGGACCAGCTTACTGGCGTCGCCAATACCTGTTGCCGTTCAATAACCCAAACAAACAAATTGTTGCCAATTGGCGCTCTCGACCCCCAACAAACTGAAGAGTTAATCATACCCGAAGTGGACTTGCGTGACGTGAGCTACACTTACCCTGAGGGTCTGAAGCCTGTATTTCAAAATCTTTGGATAAAATGACCGTCGGGTGTTACGGCATTTGTAGACCAGAGTGGCACTGGCAAGGATACCCTCAACTTTGATGACCTGAGTGATCGGCAGGGTCACGTATCGTTGGTCCATCAACACATGGAGTTTGAGACTGAAGAATCAATCGGCCATCTGTTCCAACTATTCCAGATCTATTAAAACTACCCGTTAAAACAAGTAAGTATAAAGGCAAGAAGAGGAAACAATAACTATCCCTGAGACAGGAAATAGTTTTTAAATTGCTAAGCTTGATTCTCTTCCCTACAAGATGACCAAATTTATATCTACGCTTGCAGAGAAGACGATTTGCTCCTACATCATGAAAGTTCTATAAGCCAGCTAATCTACTGCCACTTCACGAATCTCCCAGAGCCATTGCTTGAAGATTCCCGGGTCTCCGTAAGTGCCATCGTCGATACGATTAGCGAAAGCTATCCGTGGAGGTCCTTCTGAGAATGGAGTCCATATCGGGCACATGTCCGCCGCTCCTACACCAGGCCGGTTGCTAGTAGTCACATAGACATCGTCTCTGACAAGTTCCCAATGGAATGGATCTTCTCCCCGGTAGTGTCCGTAACAGCGCATCCTTGAACTCCCTGGCATGCTGTAGCGTAAACAAAACATGTGCCACTCCAGACCCACACGGAACACGCGAGGTGACTCTATTCCCCTCTCGGAACAGAGCACTGGTTCAGGATAGATTGTGTATGGACCCATTGGACGGTTAATAGGGGAATGAGCTAGGCCAATCACCCTATTAGCATGAGTCTTTCCTGGACCAATTCCCTTAAAAAAAAGCAGGATTTCGTCCTCAAAAACGACCGGCCGTGGATCGTCGTGCCTTATTGAACGCCAAATCGCACCGTAATCAGTCACTGGCCCATGCTTCTCGAACGGACCAGCTGGAGCGCCGGCCGAATCAGCCGGAGCAACTGCCAACATGATCCGACCTGGGAGATCAGCATGGTTTATAGTTTGCTCGAATAGACTGTCTGGATCTACTGGACCTCGGCCAGCATAGAATAAAAGCACTTGACCATTTACAACTGTCACGCCGGGGCTACCAGCGCCCACGCAGTCTCCATCCGAGGTGTTCGCATCACCAGTCCATACCCCGCGCTCCACGACCACACCGTGATCTTCAAAATGTTTAAAATCTTTGGTCGAATAATACCGCTGCTCAGCTGCCCATGAACTCAATCGGTCCGAAAAACGATTAGGTTTCCGAGGATCAATAGAGTCCGCGAAAATATGTACTCGTCCTTTGCGGTCCGTATACGGCGAGACCATACGGGTAGACAGCGGTGAAGTATTCCAAACTGGCTGATCAATCGCGGGAACAAATACAAACGTCTTCTTCATCTGCTCCCTTCTATAACCATATTGTATTTTTGATACTCTATGTAACTCTTTAGTTTATAAATTAATGTTTATGGTTAACGATTAAATATAGATCACAGACAAAATGTGATTTTTTTCTTGAGCTCTGAAATGTCTTAATCAAAGCACGTGCCCCAAGGAAATCGAAATCCACAAAAACTATAATGATCAATGCTACTCCTATAAAAAAAAATATCTGAAAAATTCTCATACAGGTTCATTTTTTTATAGATGGCATCTGCTATAATCTCAGTTGCAATGAGCATTACTTCAAGAACCCCCATTACTGGCACCACCATAAGCGAGGTAGTCGAAGCACTCGATAACCATGGATACTGCGTCGCAACCGATATCATTCCCGATACCCAGATTGATCACATACGAGAAGAGGTTGTCTCCGCTCAGCAGGCTAACCAGAAAGAAGCTGCTTTAGAAATTGCAAAGATTCGGTCACGGGGTCATCGCGTAGGCGCTCCTGGCGTCGATAGCATGAGACAAGTGATAAATGCAACGCAATCGTTTGCAACCTATCTGTCTGACCCACGGATTCTAGGAGTAGCTACCGAGATCTTTGGCGATTTCGTTCGTATCTCATGCACAGATTGCGTAGTTACTAATCCTGGAAGTTCTCGAGGCTATTGGCACTCCGACTGGCCTTATAACGCTACTAATACCACCCACTTGAAGGCGCCTTACCCCGATGTATTAATGCACCTTTCTGGCATCTGGATGTTGACTGACTTCACTGAAGAGAACGGCGGGACATTCATCGTTCCTGGCTCTCACCTCCTTAATGACAATCCAGCCGGAGAGACACTGCAGGATTTCGATCGCGACGGACCTCATCCCGATCAGCTCCAGGTTACGGGCACGGCCGGCAGTGTTCTGCTCTATGACAGCCGACTGTGGCACGCGGTAGCCGGCAATGTAAGCGAAGACTATCGAGTAGCCCTGATCATCCGTTATGCTCCCTGGTGGCTTAATTTGACCCCTGCCATCCGCGGAACTCCAGACCACGATCGAATGGTACTCGGCACGGGCGGCGGAAAGAACTACGACTGCCTACCAATTCAACGAGAAGTTTTCGACCGATTACCAGCCGATGTGAAGCCGCTGTATCAACACTTCGTGACTGAATAGGCTCTACTGCGGGCTTTTAAAAAGTTAGAAGCAGAACATCCCTTTCACCGTACAGAGCAAGTCGTTGGCAATATCCCTCCAAACTATACTCGTACCCATTAGAGTTTCTGTGCTACGGCCATAAAACGCCAATTTTAAATAGTCTGCCAACCGGCGACAGTCTTGTTTATGTTTCCGGGGCTAAATCCGGATTGACCATGCTATGCCTTGATCGAGTACTTTAGATTGATTGAATATTTACTATATTCGATCGCTCGAATTTCTTCCAAATTGTGGTCTAACCTTTCTTATTTTTATGGTTATTTACGATGCCGCAACTGACTATAGTGCCAAGACCCTAAGGTAGTAAGGTTGACCCCATAAGGTAGCGATCACATTCACGAGCAGCGCCACGCCCCTCCATGATCGCCCACACCACTAGACTAGCTCCACGCCGCGCATCACCTGCAGCAAACACACCCTCTACATTTGTAACAAAACGTCCATACTCAGCTGACGCGTTGGAGCGCGCATCTCTTTCGATGCCCATTTGATCTAGCAGCATTCCCTCAGGCCCCATGAATCCCATCGAAAGAAGTACTAACCCTGCGGGAACAGTCCGGTTGCTACCAGAAACTGGCTCGGGTCTACCGTCCACCCATATAACGTCTACCAGATTGGCCTCATGCACGCACCCATTAGATTTTCCAACAAAACTTTGAGCAGTGGTCGCATAGGATCGTGGGTCACCCCTGAAGGCTGCTGCTGCCTCCTCTTGCCCGTAGTCCATACTTGACGTACGTCCAAACTCCGGCCATGGCAACGACGAGGGGAACTCCGGTACGATCTCTATTTGAGTCATGGATCTACATCCTTGGCGCATAGCGGTGCCAACACAATCGGTTCCCGTGTCACCACCACCTATCACCAACACATCTTTATCAGCCGCGTCGATTGAAGGCCGTCCCTTCGGTCCGCCCAAAAGCCAACGGGTATTTACCGTAAGGTATTCCATCGCCTGATATATACCGACTAGTTCTCGTCCAGGAATTGGAAGATCACGAGGGTTGGTTGCGCCGCAGCAGAGAACTACTGCATCGGTTTCTGACTTTCGGGCACGTCCTGATCGGTCACGACCACTCTCACCACCAGGCTGGATCTTAAACCCCTCTCCAGACATGATCTCTACACGACGATCTACTAAATGTTTTTCTAGCTTCATATTGGGAATACCGTACATTAATAGACCACCGATGCGATCAGATCGTTCATAAACGGTTACGCTATGGCCAACTTTGTTCAACTGATCAGCACATGCTAGCCCTGCCGGTCCGGATCCGACTACAGAAACCCTCTTGCCTGTACGAATCGAAGGCGGATGAGCCCGTACCCAGCCTTCCTCAAAACCACGCTCTACGATAGACCACTCGGTGTTCTTGATAGTCACTGCAGGCTCTATGATTGCCAGCACACAGGCCGCCTCGCATGGAGCGGGGCATACTTTGCCCGTAAATTCTGGAAAATTATTGGTTTTGTGCAGCCGCTGTAGTGCGTCCTGCCATAGCCCGCGATAGACTAAATCGTTCCATTCCGGAATTAGGTTATTCAGCGGACAGCCCACAGTCTGACGCGTATCTTTCCGGCCAGCACCAGTATGGCAAAACGGTGTGCCGCAATCCATGCATCGAGACGCCTGCGACTGCAAATCGCCCTCCGTGGCGGTACCATGAAAATCCTGCCAGTCCCCGACTCGCTCTTCCGGAGCCCGGTCCGGGGCCAAATGCCGTTCCACCTCTTGAAATCCTGTTGGTTTACCCATTACTACCTGCTATGAACGATAAAACCTATCAGTTTCCCGAAGCCCGTGAAAAATCACTGACGTTCTCACTAAATGCTGCCATCACCGCCTCTTCGCCTGCCAATCCAGCACGCTGCACACGATCCATCGCCTCATGCATACGGCGAAAATCACGCGGATATACCTTAATGAACCGAGATGATAGAGATTCCCAAGCATTGAGTAGATCTGCAGCTCGAGGGCTACCTGTACAAGTCAAATGACACGCAACTATCCGCTGTAGCTCGTCGATCTCATCATCAGCATCAAGCGGAACCGCATCGGCCATACCGGCATTAAAATTGGACCGAAAATTTCCGTCAAGATCTAATACATATGCGATCCCGCCACTCATACCAGCGGCGAAATTGCGCCCCGTTGTCCCGAGCACTACAACTTTACCACCAGTCATATATTCACAGCCGTGATCACCTAAACCTTCCACCACAGCAGTCGCTCCACTATTGCGAACGCAAAACCGCTCACCAGCTAAGCCTGAAATATAAGCCTCTCCGCTGGTAGCACCGTAGAAAGCGACATTACCAATGATAACGTTCTCTTCTGGAGCAAATGTAACCCCAGCAGGCGGTTTAACAATTATTTTTCCACCCGAAAGTCCCTTGCCTATATAATCGTTGGAATCCCCAGTAAGCGTCAGAGTCATCCCGTGTGGAATAAAGGCACCAAAACTCTGTCCTGCTGACCCGTTGAAATTAAGATTTACGGTGTCTGCGTTTAGTCCACCGGGACCATACCGACGTGTAATTTCACTGCCAATGATCGTTCCTGTTGCACGATTTGCATTGCTAATCGGCAATGTCACGTTAACCGTCTCACCAAGTTCTAATTTTGGAAGAACCAGATCTCGAAGTTTAGTATTGTCAAGCGCCCGTTCTAGTCCATGTTCCTGATCAATCTGA
>CAZTZA010000007.1:19187-29177 GCA_964618015.1 uncultured Spirochaetaceae bacterium
GGCTAATGTTTCCACATAACTCATACGCGAAAATTTACCTTCCAATGGCCAATAGCACGACGCGGTTCTAACTTATCTGCGCGGCCAACCATCTCATTGAAAGTGCGGAACCCAAGCATAGACATCAACTCACGAACCTCCTCGGCAATGAAGAGCATGAAGTTGACAACATGTTCAGGATCACCCTGGAATTTCTTGCGCAACTCTGGATCCTGAGTGGCAACCCCAACCGGACAAGTATTGAGGTGGCATACTCGCATCATAATGCAACCCATAACGATAATTGGTGCGGTGGCGAAGCCAAACTCTTCAGCGCCAAGCAACGCGCCGATCACCACATCTCGCCCAGTCTTTAATTGACCATCTGCTTCAATGACAATTCGGCTCCGTAAATTATTCAGCAGCAAGGTCTGGTGAGTCTCTGCAATCCCCATTTCCCATGGAAGTCCCGCATGTTTGATACTGGTCGACGGTGAAGCGCCGGTACCACCCTCACCTCCCGAAATCAACACCACGTCCGCATGTGCCTTGGCAACTCCGGCAGCAACGGTCCCAACGCCTACTTCAGAAACTAGCTTCACATTGATGCGGGCTGCGCTATTAGCGTTTTTTAAATCATGAATTAACTCTGCTAAGTCCTCGATCGAGTAAATATCATGGTGTGGAGGCGGAGATATTAACCCTACCCCAGGCGTAGAATGGCGTACTTGGGCGATCCAGGGATAGACCTTAGTACCGGGCAGCTGCCCGCCTTCGCCCGGCTTAGCACCTTGAGCCATTTTGATTTGCAGTTCTTGCGCGTTGACAAGATACTGGCTGGTCACGCCGAAGCGAGCCGAAGCTACTTGCTTAATCGCACTATTGCGAGAGTCACCGTTAGCGTCAAGGGAATATCGTGCTGGATCCTCACCTCCCTCACCTGTATTACTCTTCCCACCGATTCGATTCATAGCAATCGCCAATGTCTCGTGAGCTTCTTTGCTGATTGACCCATAAGACATAGCACCAGTCTTGAACCTCTTGACGACCTCGGAAGCTGGCTCAACCTGTTCTATTGGAATTGAATTACTTGACGGCTTGAATGACAACAGGCCTCGTAACGTTGATAACTTCTCCTGTTGACCATCAACCTGAGAGCTATATTCTTTGAAAACCCGAAAGTCGCCACTCTGGCATGCACGCTGCAGTTTATGGATAGTCTGCGGGTTGTTTAGGTGAAATTCGCTGTCCTCACGCCACTGGTACTCGCCACCCGCTTCTAAAGCTCTCGTTGCCCCGTTGCGCTGAGAGTAACCACGGAGATGACGCAAGGCGACTTCGTTCGAAAGATCGTCTAATCCAACGCCGGAGAGCCGTGCCGCAGTCCCAGTAAAGTAGCGGTCTACCACGTCTCGACAAATACCCACTGACTCAAAGACTTGTGCACCCCGGTAGGCCTGGATCGTAGAAATCCCCATCTTAGAGAGAACCTTTACGATGCCCTTTAATAACGCCTTCCGGTAGTTGGCTTGGGCCTTCACCTTAACTGAGGATTGTTGACCAGTGCTCGCTGGCACCCCGTTTTTTATATTACCGTCACCATCCGAAGGTAATACAAACAGTCCTTCATCAATCGCGGCGTCAATACTTTCGTACGCTAAGTATGGGCAGATTGCGCTAGCACCGTAGCCGATTAAGGTTACCATGTGATGTACTTCGCGAGGCTCACCTGACTCGACTACCAAGCCAACCGAAGTCCGTGTACCAGCACGAATCAGGTGATGGTGCACAGCAGAAGCTGCCAATAATGCTGGGATTGGTGCCTGATGAGCACTAACACCCCTATCGGAAAGAATCAAAACAGTCGCACCCTCGGAGATAGCGACATCCGCATGGTGGAACATGTTGTCGAGCGCTTCCGCAAGGGCATGTCCCTCCGCCGAAGGCAAATAGAGCATCGAAACCGTGGCTGCTCTATGACCACAGACGCCCCCATCTAACTCGCGCAGTCGCTCAAGCTCATCCAGTGTCAGGATTGGACTATGAAGACGGATCTGTCTACAGCTCTCCGGCCGAGGATCAAGAAGATTCCCTTCGGGTCCCATAGTAGTAACCGTATCTGTAACCAGTTCCTCCCGAATCGCGTCGATTGGGGGATTGGTTACCTGGGCAAAGAGCTGCTTGAAATAGTTGAAAAGTAGTTTTGGAGCGTCGGAGAGAGCGGCTATTGGTACGTCGTTGCCCATCGACCCAATAGGCTCGCTTCCATTACGAGCCATCGGCTCCAGGATCATTCGCAACTCTTCGAACGTGTACCCAAAAGCACGCTGTTGGTTTAGAAGATCTGATCTGTCAACGCGGGGCGCCCGTCCACCAACTGGCAGATCATTCAGATCGATCAAGTGGTCATTCAACCAAAGTGAATAGTCATTCCCGGCTGCAATGCTGTCCTTGACCTCGGTATCGTCAATGATACGGCCCTGACTTGTGTCTACCAGCAACATACGGCCGGGGCGCAGACGGTCTTTGAGGATAATCTCCTCAGCCGGAATGTCCATAACGCCGACTTCTGAAGCAAGCACCACGAGCCCAGACTTAGTAACGTAGTACCGTGAAGGACGCAGCCCATTACGATCCAATACTGCGCCAACCTGAATACCGTCGGTAAAAGCAATAGACGCCGGACCGTCCCATGTCTCCATCAAACAAGAGTGGTATTCGTAAAAAGCCCGTTTTTGTACGCTCATCCCTTCGTGATTCGCCCACGGCTCGGGTATCAACATCATGAAGGCATGTGCGAGCGAGCGTCCTCCCAGTACCATCAATTCGAACGTACTATCCAGCTTGGCCGAATCGCTACCTGAAGGGTCTATGATCGGAAGCATCGCTGCCAGTTCATCTCCAAACAACTCAGAGCTAAGTTGAGACTGCCTCGCATTCATCCAGTTCTCATTTCCCTGGAGCGTGTTGATCTCCCCATTATGCATCAGATACCGATATGGATGAGCGCGGTCCCAGCTAGGAAAGGTGTTCGTCGAAAACCGCGAATGAATCAGTGCAATTGCCGTCTCCATTGCTGGATGGTCAAGATCAGAATAGAACGACCGAACCTGAGGAGCTGTGAGCATACCCTTATAAACGATAGTACGGTGCGACATACTAGCTATGTAGAAGTAATTCGAAACACCCACTACACGCCCCCGAACTCGGTTCTCTATCAACTTGCGGATCACGTAAAGACGCCGCTCGAACCGCTGCTCGTCGTCCATACCACGACCCCTTGCGATAAAGAACTGGCTGATATGTGGCTGCCCCGACCGCGCGTCACCCCCAAGGATAGCAGCATCTACCGGCACATCACGCCAACCAAGAATCGTCTGTCCCTGCTCTCTTACGACCTCTTCAGCAATGGAATAAATCTGCCGACGAAGATCTGCGTTAGGTGGCAAAAAGAACATGCCAACGCCATATTCCCCTGCCTTTGGAAGATCTACTCCAGACTCCTTAGAAAAAATCTGCATCGCTACATGTGGGATCTGAATTAGTAATCCGGCCCCGTCTCCGCTACTAGGATCGCATCCTTTAGCACCGCGATGATTTAAATTCGAGAGAACCTCTAATGCGTTGTCAAGCAGTATGCGTGACGGACGACCATGCATATCAACGACAAAGCCAACTCCACACGAATCGTGCTCGTATCTTGGATCATATAGGCCTTGACGGGATGGAAAGTTTGAGAATTTCATGATGTGAATTCGATGGCTATGCTATAAACCTTATTGCGTAACGTACCACGGGGAGACAGAAAGCACTGGTTCGCCACGCTACCGAATTCTTGATAGTAACTCATATCACTGTCTTTCGAAAAACCCCTGAAAAAATGCCGCTAAAGAATTAAACTACAAGGAACATATCTGCCAACGAGAGGTTTACTAATTGAAGCAAGAACTTAGCCCTGACCTCGCCTATGTACCTGCCCATACCTTACGCAAACTTATAGTTGAAAAATCTCTGTCACCCGTTGATCTTATGGAATATACGCTTGACCGCATCGGTAGGCTAAACGAATCGCTAGGAGCCTTCATCACAGTAATGGATGATCAGGCGATGGAAGAAGCTCATTCCGCAGAATCTGCAGTCATGCAGGGCGCGAACCTAGGACCATTACACGGAATTCCCGTACCCATCAAGGATCTAGAAGCAGTCAAAGGAGTCCGCTTCAGTCAAGGTTCAGTCCTCGATGACGGCATAGCGGAATCAAACGCGATGTGTACTGACCGCATACGTGCTGCCGGCGGGATTATCGTTGGTAAGACAAACACGCCCGAGCATGGCCACAATGCTACAACCGAGAACAGGTTATCAAAACCCTGTCGTAACCCATGGGATCCATCGCGCACACCAGGAGGATCCTCTGGTGGATCAGCGGTGGCAGTAGCGGCGGGTATGACCGCCATTGCCCAAGGCTCAGATGGTGGAGGGTCGATCCGAATCCCCGGCTCACTAACAGGAACCTATGGAATCAAGCCCACACAAGGGCGCGTCCCTCGAAAACATGTCGACGAACAATCCTTCAACATCTTCAACAATTCGTGCGTCGGCCCAATAACATGGGACGTCAAAGATGCAGCACTATTCCTAAACGTATTGTCCGGCCCCTCTCCTGAGGCCGAATACGGCACTATTTTCGAGGATCCTCCGAATTTCATTAGAGACATGTCTTTTAATATTAAAGATTTACGTATTGGACTTGACTCCAGCGGCATGGGAGGAGCCCCATGCGATCCAGAAATCTCCGCAAACGTTAAGGCAGCCGCTCAGGCATTTGAGGAACTTGGCGCAAAAGTCGAAGAGGTGGCATATGCCCCGGATGAACACGGAGAGATTGTTCGAACCTTTCTCGACGTATTCTGTATCAGAGCGTATGGACGTTGGAGAGATCAAATCGATGACCCTCAGCGAGCGGCTGAGCTAACCGAGTATTTCACTGAGGATCTACAGCGGGGCAAGAATTCCAATGCAACCGACTACCTCAACTGCATGAATAAAATTGGCCGTTATCGTGCGTACGCCTCTCAGTTTTTTTCTACGTACGATCTCCTCCTATCGCCGACGACCGCAACCACCGCTTTCCCCATTGGTCAATACCCACAGATCGTGAACGGACAATCTGTGGCCCATCGCCGCTTTGGATTCACGCCATTCACCTACCTCTTCAACCTATCCGGGAACCCCGCAGCGACGATTCCATGCGGCTTCGACGCTCAAGGATTGCCTATTGGCCTACAGATAGTCGGCGGAATGAATGACGAGCTAACGATCCTATCGGCGTCTGCTGCATTTGAGCAGGCTCGACCATGGTCTATCACAAGACCTTCCCTGGACAAAATGGATTGATAATAGTTCTAACTGGAACTACCAAACGAAACCCGAACTATACCTTTGAACCAACCAAGGATTCGACTGAGACTCTTTCGGCTACCCGTCACGAAATCAGTCTAGCATCGTTACCGGTACCATCCAACACAATCAATTGATCAGTCACACGTGCCTAAGATCATGAATTATATGCCTCCGTTCATTAATTAGAGCTGCTGAGATAGTAGCGGGTACTTATTTCGGAAGATATAATCAGTTATATGGAAAAGATATATAGGACTGCTGTTGTCGACCTTACTGGAATAGGTGATAGACGCGCCCCGGTCGAGTCAGATGGGCTGCGGAGACCTATGGGACGCTCCCATGTGTCAGCCTACGTCACCCACCCCCGCACCGAACTGGTAGCTGTATGCGACCTACGCAGAGAAGCACTAGAAGAATTTCGCGCCCTTAACCGTAATCTGATAGCCAATAGTTTTTTGTTGCACTCCCCAATATAACTATTTGTCTTGACAACCCTTCAGATTGTGGATCATGTAGATCTGTCTAAATGTTCCCCTATCCTGAGGCGACTTATCCTGATCCCGTCGGAAGCCAACCGATTCATAAACGTGTATAGCCCGAGGATTGTCGTCGTTGACTCCGAGCCTAATTGCTTGAATACCCATATCCCGCCCTACATCCAGAAGTGCAAGCAGCATTAACCTCCCCAGGCCACGCTCTTGATAGTCATCAATAATACCGACACCAAGCATTGGAACGTCCTTGCCCTCCAATCCTTCCAGCCAAGCATAACCAACAATTATTTCCCTCCCATGGCAGACAATCGTCGCAGCCATTCGGAAACAATCATTTGAATCAGGATTTCCAGCTACCGATTCTACATTTGCAACAGTGAAATCAAATGGACGAAAGAAATAGCGACTACGCTCAGATAGTCCCTGGAAATATTCGATAAACAGATTTGCGTCTCCAGACCTAACCTTTCGAAGGGTGATTTCCGTCCCGTCGAGCAACTGATGATCACCAGCATCCCTAAATTCTTGCGTGATGGTCATAAATCAAAACCTGTGTTCAGCATCAGTATAATTACTCATTGAAAAAATCTTCCAGTTCCGACCTTGGATTTCTGATGAACGCAGGTATTACACCAAAACTCTGAAAACCAAGGACAGAAGAATTGCACTCCAGCGTGCGGAGGAAGAAGTCCTAAGAATCAACTCTTCCAAGAAGTTGGGACACTCGGTTTTCGGTGCGACCATCAAAAAACTCTGTCATGACTGGACGAAGGAGCAAGAAAAAAGAGTTGAGTGGGAGAGGGCGGCGACTCAGGGGAAATCAGGACGTAGTCAGCGGAGTGTGGTACCTTTGTGTCAGTAACCCCTAACCAGTCCGGAGGCCCTTTTCAGGCTTCTCAGCACTAAAATAGTGGGTAAATGGAGGCAAGTGGTGAGTAGCAGGACTTCTCTCCTTTCCCGCTCCACCAGAGTTCTGCTTCTCTTTTCCGTCTGCGCACTCGTCTTATCCGGATGTCCGCTGTTTCCGCAGTGGTCACTCAGTATTCCACGTATTTACGAATTGGATCACGGTGTAATAACTATCACCGTCGACGACGCTCCAGAAAGCACAATTAGCAGAATCTACCCCATCCTGGACGAATATGGCTTAAAAGGAAATGTTGCACTACCAATAATAAATGTTGGTAAAGACAATTATTTGACTTTGGAAGACTTGCAAACGCTTGATCTAGCGGGATGGTCAATAGTAAGTCATTCCATGACTCACAAAAATCTTACAACTCTTTCGGATGAGGAACTTGTTTTCGAGTTAGAGAAAAGTAAAGAATGGATAATTAACCACGGGTTCAAAGGGAGTTCGACCTTCGTTGTACCGTTCCACTATTGGGAAGAGAGAGAACTTAAAGCTGTCAGTCGAGTTTATACCGCATCGAGAGGTCTTGCAGTAACGGCTAGACATTCTCTCTCAGGTGGAGACAGGCCGAATTTAGAAAATATTCCTCCTGATAATCCTAATCTGATTTCAGCATGGCCGGGAGATCATTTTTATAAAACCTCAAGCGGGAGAGATGCAACGATGAAAGAAATTGAAAAAGCCATTGAGAATCAGAAATTCTTCCCCATTTATTTTCATAGCGTTAACGAAGAGAACGTTAACGACTTTAGAGAATTAATCCAGAGAATCGCGATATACAAGGAATTTATAATGACTTATCACGAGTTGTTTGAAGAATATTAAAGGCAATTCTGTTGTAGTTATTTACTTGTGGACTGTATATAAGAGTTCGTCCACTCTGGACCATATTCTCTCACTCCGGACAAACAACTATTCAAAACGGGTATTCCTATTTAAATGAGCATCTTCTGGTCAACCAATTATCATTTTGTTCATCTGTCGACCAAAAGGTTCATTCTATCGCGATATTTGCCAGAAAACGTAAATCCCCTAAGACTGCACTTGATCCGACATGACGGCCATACTCCCAGTTTTATATTCCTCTCACTGACCCATCGAAAGAATATTTCCAACATGATAACTTGTCTGTATGTCCGCATTGTCTACGGAAGAATCAACGAACGACCTCACGATCCAGAAGCATCGGCAAGAGTTAGACGACCTTGGCTACACTATCCTACATGATGTGCTTACTCCCGAGCAGGTCGAAGAAGCGATAGCAGCCCTGAAGGTCACCTACGCAGAAGATCGTGCAACCGAACATGAGCCCGGGACTCTGCGCACTCATAACCTATCTGCCCGGGCCGAAGTATTCCGAGAAATGCTCCAAGTACCGCTAGTGATGGATTGCTTGGCTTACCTACTGGGTGACGACTATATCCTCTGTGATTCAGGAGGAAGATCACCCAAGCCAGGCATGAAGGCACAGGGCCTTCATCGGGACGGGGATGACTTCATGCCGAACCCACCCTACAATGTACATGCGGTCGTGCCCACATTTGCACAATCCCTATTCGCACTTTCAGAGTTCACAGCCGAAAGCGGTGCGACCCGCTTCGTACCAGCATCGCATAACAAGGAAATGGACTCTGCAACTATCCCGCCAGAAGAGGAGCGTCAGTTCATCTGTAAACCGGGAGCTTGCTTAATCTACGACGGGCGTCTTCTGCATGGCGGCGCCCCCAATAATACTGACGAATACCGCTACGCCGTCCTAAATTTCCACTGCCGCGCGCGGATGAAACCGTTCTGTGACCACACTCGCTCGATTCCTAGAGATATTGTCGAGGCTGCTTCGCCTACCATGCGCCGATTGTGGGGCTTTGAGTGTCAGTCCGCTTGGGAAGAATCTCCACGTAACTACAAGATCATTGAGGTTACTGGAGCGAAACCCCGGTTTGAATACCGTGGCAAAGCTGCAGATAAGGGAAATGAGTAGATAATTTTTATCTATATAGAATTTTACAAAGAAATACCAGGAAACTTACAAACTCTGGTACGTATAAAATTAGATACTAATCTGTGCCATAGTCTCCATTCTCTGAATAGAAACGTCCAATAATGGAAGATGTTTACGGAAAGAGGTTTAACGGTCACTCGGACTGATACTCCAACCCTGGCTCTAACATCGCTCACGCGATATACCAAGGCATAAGAACAAGATCAAATAGACCTCAACACGACCACGCTGGATCAGCTATAAGATAACTTAAATGCAACGTCACAAAATCATCATAATTAACTCACATATATTAAATTGGGAATGATGGACTTAACTCGAAAGTTACTGTGCCAATGAAAATTTATCGTGGCTATACGATTGCAGCAGTCATCTTTCTCTCTACCGGGTTATCCGTCGGCTCAGTTCAGTACGCATTCGGAGAATTCTCTGAACCACTGCGAACTCACTTCGATTGGAGCCAGACCGCCCTAAATCTATCTCTCAGCCTAGCAATCATCTCCGGCATCATCGCTCCCATTGCCGGTCGCGCAGCTGACCGTTGGGGAATACGTCCAGTAATGGGGGTTTCTCTCTTAATGATTGCCGCCGGATTTTTATTTCGGCCGTTCATCACCTCCCTTTGGCATTTGTATCTGCTCAGCGCCTGTGTTTTCGCTGGGTTTCCTGGAGCTACGGCATTGCCAGCAGGAAAACTCGTGAGCTTATGGTTTCCAGCCACAAAAGGTCGAACAATGGGAGCAGTAATATCTGGCAATAACTTTGGCGGTGTTATTTTACCAAGCTTGGCTGCTACCTTAATTAGCTCCGGTGGCTGGCAATTAGGTTACGTCGTATTCGGGGCCATGATGGTTCTCCTATCTATCGTAACGCTTCTCATCATCCGCGAAGACGAAGAAATAGTAGAAAGGGAGATGCGTATTAGTAGACGACCTATGGCGCAGCAGGCTTCTCGCCGACTTATGAACGATGGGATGACCCTAAAGCAAGCACTTCGAAGTCATCGATTCTGGCTAATAGTGGGCGGCCTCTTCGGAGCCGCTTTTACATATCAGGGAGTACTGACTCAACTACGCCAACATTTTGTCGAAAATGAATTCACAGCCCCTCTATCCACTACCGCGATAACCGTAATAGCCGCTATGGGTATCGGCTCAAAACTCGCCTTTGGACGTGCCAGCGAACGGTGGACTGCCCGC
>CAZTZA010000007.1:29187-36165 GCA_964618015.1 uncultured Spirochaetaceae bacterium
CAATAGCACTACAGACTACGGGGCTCTTCATCATGTCTTTCGCCGACTCCGTACCAGTAATGTGGGTCGGCATCATAGTGTTCGGAATGGGCTTTGGTGGTTTAGGCCCACTGCTTGTACTGATAGTCCAAGAATCATTCGGCATGAAGGAGTTTGGTAGCATTTACGGAATCGTGCAGCTAGCGATTACCGGAGCACTAGCCCTTTCGCCGGCCCTCACTGGCTGGCTCCACGACCAGACCGGATCTTTCGATACTGCCTTCCTGATTATTGCGGCAGTTTTCGTAACAGCTATGGCCTGTCTACTAGCCGCAAGAGATCATTCAAAAGACTCTATGGTTAAAATTTATACGTAGGATCCATATCGAAGCTACCATCCTTACGGATCAGAGATCCAAGCAAGATACACAATAAAATATTGATCTGAATTGTTAATACAAACTGCTGCCTCCTACTCGACAGACTAAGGACGGGCCGCATACTCTGTCGTAAAGTGAAAACTCCTAAGAATACTGGCCGACTCAAACGCGATTACCGTATTACATGGGTTGACGACGGTGGATTCTTCTGCTCAGGGGTCAACCCGCCTATCTCGGCAGAACGGCTATGCCATTGGATGGTCGGCCCACTTGTGGGCACACATGTTGACGCACTAGTTTGCACGGTCGGAAACGTCGCTGGTTACACTACCTCGTACCCAACGAAAGTGAATGGGATGGAGTTCATCGTTGACCGTTTAAATGCTGGCGCTACCCTTGGCTCATCAGATATCTGGAGAGGTGCCGAGAATTTGCGTGCGTTATGGGATCAAGGCCAAGACCCTGTACAACTGGTATGTGAAGAATCAAAAAGACATGGCATCGACTTCTGGCTTCAACTCAGAATGAATGATTGGCACCACGTCGATACGACGTCGGGAGATGTCTATCGTCTCATTGGTAGTGACTGGTATGAGCAACACCCAGAATTCTTGATTGGCTCCGAAGGAGCGGCTGGTTGGCCAGAATCTCTCGCCAGCACTTTGCAGTGGTTTCAAGATTACAGACATGAACCTGTACGTCGTTTGCGTTTGGAAGTAGCTACTGAGGCAGTCACCCGATATGACGTCGACGGCTGGGAATATGACTTTGTGCGCTGCCCTGGCCTTTTCCAGTATGGCGCGGAACGAAAGAATGCCAGCCTTATTACTGACCTAATCCGTGAAACCCGAGAGATGCTTGACGACGTAGGCCGTAGTCGAGGCAAGCAGCTTGGGTTTTCCGTCCGTGTACCGAATACAATCGAGGGCTGCACGATGTTGGGCATAGATATTGTTGATTGGATCAATGAGCAGCTTGTTGACATAGTGGTGCCGTGTTCATTTTTTGCTCAACATCTTGATGAAGACGCTACGCCATGGGTAACTGCAGCAGCTGATACAACGGTTCGCATACACCATGGCATGGATGAGGGTTATCAGACTGGTAACGTTTTAGGTCTCGGAGTTCCTTACTACCAGGTACCCGACCCGGTTATGCAAGCACTGACCCCTGAGATGGTTCGCGGCATAGCAGCTCGTCACTGGCAATCAGGCGTAGACGGTATCTACCTGTTTAATGGCCCGGGAAACCTTGGCACTTACGGCGTTGACAACAGGAAGCTGCTGGATCAAATCGGCTCACCGCTACGATTGGAGCACCTAGACAAGCGATATGCAGTGATGCGCCAAACCGGCTCATTCCCTAACTGCTATCCTCAAAAACATCTATTACCAACGAAACTTATGACAGAGCCTTCTGAGTTCACCATTGACGTTGTCGACGACATCTTAGGCGCAGGAGCTCGCATTGATCATGTCCATCTCGAGTTACTATTGGAACAGCCATGCCACCTGGATGAACTAAGCGTCACTTTTAATGGTAAACCCCTGCCCTGCCTGAATCCCCTGGAAGCAAGCAATCCGGCCCAATTTGTTAAAGGCTGGTTTGTCTATGACTTATCAGAATCTTTTCCGCTGCAAGGGAAAAACACGGTAACAGTAGCGGTAAAGCGAGCCCCTCGCCTTAGCCAAGAGATACCTTTGGTGCTCAGTGACCTGGAACTGGCCGTCCACTACAAATATCCGCACGGCAACTATCAGGACCCACCAGGCTACCAACCACGAACTTAACCATAGTACGGCAGCATGCTGTGACGGCGTGTACTCGCCACCAACCCACGATCGATCCGTCAGAGAACCTAAGGATACAACTACGCGCCGGCTGGGTATCAAGAAACGGGTCAGCGACGTAGAAATCCGAAAAGAATATTATCTCCCTGCCAAGGCCAATTTCGGAAGCGCCGCACTTCTTGCTGGAGCAGGTGCTATGTCACCGGTCGGCCACTCGTATCGAATTTCGATCTCCGCATCCTCAATTGTCATGGGCAATTCAGATTCTGTCCGCTCATTCAACCGACGGGCACGTACAGTCACTGTATTGAGTCCTACCTGCGGTAGAGCATCAACAAGATCATAGATTTGCCAACTCGAAATGGTCCCCATGCGAGTTCCTGGCTGAACTGGGTTTACCAACGGAACCTCTCGGCCGTTTAGCCTAACCTCTAGCTGATCCACTACACTCAGGTTATCGATATGAAAAAGCAGCCGGCAAGACCTCATCCGATCGCCTGCAGCTAGTACGTCATCCACAATGTCGAAACTCAAATCAATCGCTTCCTGAGTAATTGCAACGGGTATTTGCCATTTGTTACGTGAACAGTTTGGAAAGCTCTCGAGGGACCTCATAAGTGCAAACGTCTTGTCCTTATAACGCAGTCGCTCTGGATCAGTTACATCATCCATTACGGTACGGGCCAAGTCATGTTCGGGACCGTAGGTAAGGGCAGTCCCAAACCAGTTAAAGACGTAAAGCCCATCAACTCCCCTATCATGATGCCGAGCAGCTAATCCCCGCACCATTTTTTCCGGCAAGCCAGTCATCAGCGGGGGATTGTAAAACCAGCGGTTGTGCCCCTCAGTATGTCCAGCCTGATAGCCCTCTTCCAAACAAGCGATAATACTCACTCGAGATTTCTCTCCAAGCGTGACCCATTCCCTTACGTCGTGTTCCATTTCCTGAGCAAAGAAAGGAGCTGTCACAAGAACATCCACCAACTCTTCCCCGATCCATTGCTCTACATCTAGGCCTAGCCTTAGGGTGCCGTCGACACTAGAAGGAACACGGACAGCAAGGCCAACATGGCGACCACGAGCTCTTCCCACCTCGTCTAAGCCCTTACGGGTCTCGCGGAGCATCGTTGTGATTAAATGGGCATTGTCACGCTCTTCACCAAATCGAAAGTATCCCGGCACTCTCAAGAAGTCGAACAAAAATCCGGTGCAGTCGTATCGTTCACACACCTCAATAGCAATATCGCGACGCAGTGCGCGGACTTCATCATGAGCAAAGTCCTGCATCCATTCAAACACTTGCTGAAATTTAGGATGCTCATGCCAGCCAGCAGCTCCGTCTTTCCCGATCAGCAGCTCAGGTCGATTTTCATAGAATTCACTACCACAGAGACGGTAAACGACCCCTGCTTCAGAGTCGACGTGATGCCAGTCGTTCATACTAATTCGAAACCACGGATGCACTCCAAGCCGCTGGGCTTCCTTAACATGAATTTCGAGGGGGTCGACACCTGCCTGCCAAGACTGTTTCAAGTTTTCTGCATGGTTGAAATAGCGCAAATCACCGAGTGCTGCCCCACGCTCGTATCGATCCACGAGATACTCCATCTGTGTCTTTTTTGACTTAAACGCAGTGACGTAGCCAGCGTCAGGACCAATCCCAGCCACGTACGCATCGACCGCGCCCCCTGCAAACTCGCCAAATTGGGCCATCGCTACCGTTTCTGGCGTCATCGGCGGATGGAAGGAGGATTCAAAATTGTGGTTGATATCCCACATAAGACGATAATGGCAACCTAGGCGGCCCGGCTGCTTTTTACTTATAGGCATGTATAGAATTGTAACTGGCCAACCTGGAAAACACCATCCCAATTTCAGAGCGGAAACCTAAAATAGCCTACCCACTAATGGGCACACCGCCTTCATCAACAAATCTGAAGAGTTATGATCATTTAACCTAATGAAAATTATTCATATCATTGGTTCTATTTCCGCTTGAAGATTCCTGTGAATTTCTCTAAACAATCTTTCCCAAAATGGTTTGCACTCATAAACTCACAGTCCGGATATAGAATTGTCGACAGAAGAAAAAATGAAAAAATATCGATGTGCCTGGTGCGTCGGCAACCAACTCATGCAAGCCTATCATGACAAGGAATGGGGCAAACCAGTGTGGGAAAATGAACAACTCCAATTTGAATTTTTGGTCCTGGAAGGAGCTCAAGCAGGACTAAGCTGGCGCACAATCCTAAACAAGCGCACCGAATACCGCCGTGCCTACCAAGGATTTGACGTTACTATAGTAGCCCGCTATGGAGACATCGAACGAAAAGCTTTGCTCGCTAACCCAAAGATTGTGCGCAACCGGTCAAAGATATCCTCGTCGATTAAAAATGCACGTGCCTTTATTGCGATTCAGGAAGAATACAGCAGCTTTTCGTCATACCTGTGGAACTTTGTCGACGGCAAGCCAGTGGTAGGCCATTGGCGTAATGAAAGCGAAGTCCCTTCCGAAACGGATCTTTCCAGACAAGTAAGCCAAGACCTGCGAGCACGTCGATTTAGCTTCGTCGGCCCCACCATCGTATATTCCCACCTACAAGCCGTTGGAGTGGTAAACGACCATGTAAGCAATTGCTATATATACAATGAATTAATTAATGAATCAAAAATAACATAATCACCCGTCCGTCCGTTAAAAAATCAAACTACACGTGAAAGATGTATAGGTCATTTTCAGACAGAGGCAACTCTACCCAATCACCACCACGACGATGACTTTCAGCAATGGCGATGCACGCATGAACGATTTGGGCACTTAGATCAACCGGCCCACGCGTTGGCCGACTCAACTCAAATGCATCCACCAAATCCTCCAGGCATGTTACTACTGGGCTACGAGGAACTGGCAATTCGAATGGCATAGGAACAATCTGATCACTGCGACGCTGGCTTCCCTTGAGGTTTGGAATTGTCCGTAAAGTCGTGCCTGCACCGTTACTCTCTGATCGGATAACTCCATCAGTTCCCCACACTTCGAATTCCCAATTGCCGGCTGGGACAGACCACGCCTCGATCCCACCGGAGAAACGCAACTGAAATGTTGCGTCCGGATCACTGGAAATTTGGTTTCCCTCTATTTTAAATGGAGCACCTTTTGCTCCACGCGGCAAGAGTTCGCCGCGAATCGCCTCGATCCCCGGGTCTCCGAGCAAAAACGATAGCGTGTCGATCGAGTGTACGTGTCCGTGCATCAAGGTAGTTTTTCCGCAGAAGATTGCTGCGACTGGCGCACCAATTACCCCATCGGCAATAGCTTGGCGAACGACCTCATACCGGACGTCAAAACGGCGTAGAACCCCGGTGTTGAACAATGTTCCATGATTAACGCAGGCATCCCGAGCAACATCTGCCATATGAGCAGAGCTCGCCATAGCTTTCTCCATATAGATCATCGGCACCTTGAGTTCTGCCAACGCAACTGTGAGTTCTGCATGAGAGTCACCGCGAAAATCAATATCAGGAGCCTCAGAAGCTGGCTTCTGCAACCCGGAGGCGGTGGTGCATACGGCTACCAGATCTGGACATTCCTCTAAAACCATCTTCCGATAATCCTCGTACAGCGCATCTACTCCCCAGCGCTGTTTAAATGCTTCACGTCGTTCACTCCGCAGGTCTGCAGCAGTTACAACTTCTAACCGTTCACTCGCCAGACATGAGGAAGCAATCGAGTAAGGCTGATCGCTATGCCCCTCATCGTCGATGGTACTACCCATCCGCCCTAAACCAATAATTCCAACTCTGTAACGTTTCATGCACCATCCTCCACGGGCAACTTAAAATATCCGAACTCAGCCATGCGGTTTAGCCATCCTTGCCGCTTAGTGCTACCGCCAATGTTTGAAATCCATTCCCGTGAGAACATCGGCTGTCCTTGCCGGCCGAATTGGCTGGGAGTTTCCACCGAACTTCTTGCACGAGTGCGCGCAGCTGCTTCCTGAGTTTGTCCTTGCGGATTCTTATAATAAACGCAAGTACTCATACGGCGACCGCTGGTACCGCCAGAGCTGGAATGCCAACACCGCATATCGAACGCCACAACATCTCCAGGGTTTGAAACACATACATACGCCGGCACTCCATCTACTTCAAGATCAAGATCCTTTAGAGAACTTTTGAGATCCTCATGGTACTGCCGATTATGAGATCCCGGGATAAGACGTAATGCACCAGATTTTCCGTCGACTGCATCAAGGTAGAAGGCAAACTTCACGCCGTAGCAATCTCGGTCAGGAGCAACGTCATGATCAGGGTGCCAGCGGGTATTCCCAACGTAGCGATTAGCGTCGGCCACAATGCCAATTACATCGTTACCGTAGATCTGTTCTGCCACGCTACAGAACCGTTTATCCTCTAGAAGGCTATAGAATAGCGGAGTACGTGGGTGCAACATAACAGTCCAGTACCGCGTCTCTCCCGTAAAAGGTTCATGCTCATAAACTAAATTGAGCTCCTCTTCAAACTCATTACGCAAGATTCCAACTTCATCCTGTGTAAAAAAATCACGAAGGACAATAAACCCGAAGGTCTGATAGTGCTGGAATTGTACATCGGTCAGCATTAGGTCCCCCCGTACAGCCTATAAAAGCAGTATGGTCCACGCTAGCGGTACAGTACCAGCACCGTTCTGAATTTATTGCCGAGTCAACAGAAGCGTTTAACCACCCCGGCATGGTATAATTCTCATACGAAACTGGACTCAGGAGGATCATGAAGTGTCCGAGCTCGCTCACGCGGTTGATTTCGACAAACTTGGAGGCATCATACCG
>CAZTZA010000007.1:36175-42904 GCA_964618015.1 uncultured Spirochaetaceae bacterium
AATCGCGCAGGACCATGCGACCGGTGAAGTTCTAATGGTGGCATATATGAATCAAGAAGCATTTACAGAGACACTGCGAACTGGCCGGGCATGCTACTTTTCTCGTAGTCGAAATAGGCTTTGGCGCAAAGGTGAAGAGAGTGGCAACGTACAAGAAGTACACGGTGTCTATGTGGACTGTGACGCCGACACGCTATTGATCAAAGTTCGTCAGATAGGCGACGCAGCATGCCACGAAGGCTATCGAAGCTGTTTCTTCCGCCGCATTGTGGACAAGGATCTAAAAGTCGTAGCAAAACGTGTATTCGATCCAGATCGCGTCTACGCTAAGAAGGAATAAAGTAAGAACGTGTCAACTTCACCAGTACTAAAACTCGGGATTCCCGCCGGCAGTCTGCAGGAAGCAACTGCTAGCCTATTTCGCCAAGCTGGCTATCAGATTACTTTCCGTTCACGCTCCTACTATCCAGATATCGACGACCCGGAGATAGAATGTATCTTGATCCGAGCACAGGAAATAGCGCGCTACGTACAGGATGGCGTAATGGATGCTGGACTCACCGGTCATGATTGGATAGTGGAGAACCGAGCCCAGGTGGTGGAAGTTGCCGAACTAGTTTTCTCTAAAGTAAGTCGTCGGCCCGTACGCTGGGTACTAGCTGTACCTGAGGATTCTAATATTCGAACTCCAAAAGACCTGCAAGGAAAGCATATTGCAACCGAGGCAGTTAATCTCACCACCGACTATCTGCGCAAACATGGAGTCCAAGCAAACGTTGAGTTCTCTTGGGGAGCGACCGAGGTAAAGCCCCCACGACTAGCTGATGCAATTGTAGAGGTCACAGAAACTGGCAGCTCATTACGAGCTAACAACCTTCGGATTGTGGATACGATCCTATCCAGTACTCCGCGACTGATAGCTAACGAGAAATCCTGGCAAGACAAATGGAAGTGCAATAAAATCAAAAACATCACACTTATGCTTCATGCGGCCATGGCTGCTGAGGGAAAAGTTGGACTGATGATGAACGTCCCAAAGGAGCTGCTCAACACTATCCTTAAAATCCTTCCAGCACTCCGAAAGCCAACCGTATCTTCTCTTGCAACCGACGACTGGGCTGCTATCAATACAATAATTGACGAATCGGTCGTGCGTGATCTCATTCCGCGTCTTAAAGCTGCAGGAGCTAGCGGAATCGTTGAATACCCCCTAAGCAAGATCATCGAATAGAAATTCTTCTGCACCACACAAGTTATCGGCAACAGTCAAAAATAGCAGTACTGTTTTCGGATAATTAAATGTACAGCCTCCGTTCCGTTTTTTATTATGATCCGATCAGAAATGACCTCTCCGGGAGTTTGACGGACATGACCGCTCCAATTGGCTATAAAATCTTAAGTTGGATAAACATTTCTATGGTTTTCTTTCTCAGGAGATAAGCATAGAACAATGAGCATATACCGAGCTGGGATAGCAGGGCTAGGGATGATCGGCGGAGCTGATCCAGTGTCTGCGAAAGCGATAGGCCAATCCGTAAGTGACATGGACGGAACGCATTTCGCGGCATTATCAGGAAATGACCGTATTGCTATCGTGGCTGGCAGTAGCCGTGACGCTGGCCGGCGAGAGCGGTTCGCAATACGCTCGGACGGTGCAACTGTTTACGCGAGTCTTCAGGACATGCTCGACCACGAACAACTTGACCTCCTCAGCATTGCCACATACGCCCCAGCACATGAGGAAACAGCAATTGCCGCCATAGCCTCTGGAGTAAAAGTCATCTATTGCGAAAAGCCAATCGCACAGACAGTCTCCGCGGGGCAGCGAATTGTTGATGCCTGCGACCAGAAAGGTATTCTGCTAGTTGTGAACCACCAACGACGCTTTTCCTCGGGTTACCGCAAGTTATCAGCCTTGGTATCCGGAGGAAAGTTAGGCCACATTGCATCTGCGTACGCCCAATGGAGTAAAGGTAGACTTGGCAATGTTGGGACTCATGTAATCGATGCTCTTCGCATGGTGATCGGGCAAGAAGCTGTATCCGTGTCCGGATTGTTAGATCTGGCCGGACGTGAAGACTGCCGCGGATCCGATTTTCGCGATCCTGGCGGATGGGGGATGCTGCGCATGAATGGTGGAACGATTATTTTACTTGACGCACCAGATTACGGCACGACACCAATGTGTTTCTTGATCAACGGCACCGAAGGGCAGGCCACTATCGCCACAGATTACGTAACTATCAAATATGCTAATGGAAAAAATGACTCATGGATGGTCGGCGAAAGCAGCGGAAATTCAATGGATGTCGCAATAGCTGAAATTGTTTCCTGGCTGGACTCGGGCCACACGTTCCTTCCCGAAGGAATTGCCTCATCAGGACATGATGCGGTACGCACCTTAGAGGTAATTTCGGCGTTGCATACGTCACATGCACGAGACTCTGCTTGGGTTGAACTGCCTTTATCAGACCTTGAACGCGAACAATTAATCCGATCGGGATAGGACAGCTATCGGATCTACTCTCGGCGACTGATCGGTGGTTTATGTCACTATGCGAGAAAGTGGCGTCACCTCACTAACGGGTACAATAGCCGGAACCTCGTGTTCACGTAAAAGGCTGCAGAACTCAGCAAGACGTCCGCTTTTCAACTTAGTAAATTTTTCGAGCTGACAGTCGATTTGTGCAACCAGATCTTCATAGACCTCATAGGCTTGCTGGGGCGGTGCCGATTCAGCACTATCTACCACGCTGGTAAGCGCATCTATCTTGAAGGATAGCTTGACTGGAAAAAGCAACCGATTCAGCGCGCCAGCACTACGCGAATCAACTAATTCGTGTTCGATTGATTTCAGGTCCTGTTTGAGCTCACACCCGAACTCTGCGACGGCATGCTCACCGCCTATACCCTTGGCTCGTGCTACCCACTCATCAACTTGGCGGGCAACACTACGCAACTGATTAACAGTAAGATTGATGCTGGAAAGCTTGTCCCGAATCAGAATCAATAACTTGAACTTATCCTGAAGCTCCGACTGTGTAACTCTAATCCGGGGATCTTTATGGATCTCAACGCTCCGCCGGCAAGTCATCCCCGACACCTTGAGCCGGACCTGGTAGATTCCTGGAACAGCCTCGGGTCCTAAATGACGAGATTTCTCGTCAACAAGCATCACCCCTGGCGAATATCGCATATCCCAAACAAATCGGTTCATTCCCTTCTTTGCTGGAACAACTGGATCCCTCGGTGTTTCCACATCTTGCCCGACTGATCCGTCGGGCAACTCCGTTTCAATACTCGAAAATCTTCTGATTTCCGAACCGTCCCCATCATAAATTGACAAGGTAATCTCGTCGTCGGGATCCTCATGCAAGTAGTAGTGTAAGACCACCCCAGAACGTGGATTAGCACCCGCATCAAGTATCCTTCGCTCTAAAGATCCATTCGGCTTCGTAGCTACATACATGGCTCCCGGCATACCTAGTCCGGCAGCGTATTCCTTACCAGAAACTTCTGTGGGATCTACCGATCCAGTCATACGCATTGTTATCGCTGATTCGAATAGATGAACAGCAGATGCCTCCCAAAACGACAACTGACGCAGCAAACAGAGACCGTCAGTGATCCAAAACGATCTGCCGTGCGTGGCTGCGATCAAATCATCTCCCCGGATTGCGAGGTCGTGAATAGGAACTACAGGCAGGTTCCCGGGAAACGAGTGCCAAGACGCTCCAAAGTCAACCGAGAAGTACACTCCACGTTCAGTCCCTGCATAAAGCATTCCCTCCCTAATGGGATCTTCCCGTATCACTCGAACGAAATCGTTCTCAGGCAGATCATCGGTGATCTGCTCCCAGCTAGCTCCGAAGTCATTAGTCTTAAATAGATACGGGCGATAGTCATCGAGCTTGTAGCGAAAAGCGGCTACATAGGCAGTCGCTCGATCGTGAGAAGATAGTTCGATGGTGGCTACAGTCGCCCAGTCGGGTAGGTTGGGAGGCGTTATTTCCTTCCAGGTCTCGCCATCATCGCGGGATAGATGAATCAACCCATCATCTGTCCCTACCCAGAGCAACCCCTGCTGGTGTGGCGACTCGCTCAAGGCGAAGATAGTGCAGAAGTGCTCTGCCCCAGTTGTGTCCTTGGTAATTGGGCCACCAGACGGCTCCTGCTTACTGCGATCGTTTCTAGTCAGGTCAGGGCTTACAACCTTCCAACTCGAACCTTCGTCAGTAGATCGAAAAAGTCGATTGCCAGCTGTATACAGCACGTTAGAATCATGGGGCGATATCAGGATAGGAAAGGTCCACTGAAAACGATACTTAAGATCCTTCGGCCCCCAACCACTGTACTCTTCTGGCCATACGGTAATTATCCGTATCTGAGCAGTTGAATGATCATAACGTAATAGAACGCCTCCGCCGCCAGGGGCGCTGCCGACGGCTCCTGAATAGACAACGTTCGGATTGTCAGGACGCACCTGAATGTGACCACTCTCGGAGTTACCAACGGTATAGCAGTCAGATAAGCGGATAATCCCCTTATCTGAACGGCTGGGAACACTTATTGCAGAATTGTCCTGCTGCGTACCGTAGACTCGATAAGGCACCTGCGTGTCTGTTGTAACGTGGTAGAATTGCGAGGTCGGTTGATTGTAGATGGTAGACCAGCTATCGCCACCGTTGAATGATACACAAGCCCCACCGTCATTACCTTCGATCATGCGCTGCGGATCAACCGGATCAATCCACAAATCGTGGTTGTCGCCGTGTGGAGTAGTCACCTGATTGAAGCTCTTCCCTGCGTCGGTTGATTTCCAAGCCTTTAGATTAAGAACCCAAACGGTGTCAGCATCCTGAGGATCAGCGATGACATGATGATAGTACCAGGGACGTTGGCTTAGCTCTCGCTCTTCGCTAACAGTCTCCCAGGTTGAACCGCCATCGTCAGAGAGAAGCAAAGCGCCGTCCTTTGCTTCTACGATCGCCCAAACACGTTCCGACCTCGCGGGCGAGCAGGAAATGCCAATCCGTCCTTTGATCCCGTCAGGCATTCCTGGTCGGTCGCTGAGTTCCAGCCAGGAATTCCCTCCGTCACTGGACTTAAAAATACCACTACCTAACCCTCCTGATTCCAGACTCCAAGGGGTACGTCGAACTTGCCAAATAGCTGCGTATAAAATCCGTGGGTTAGAAGGATCCAAGCATAAATCTATGGCGCCCGCTTCAGCACTGCGAAATAGAACTCTTTCCCAGTTATCACCGCCATCTATCGAGCGGAAAATACCACGTTGCTCATTTGGACCGAAGGCGTGACCAAGAGCAGCAACATAGACGATATTAGGGTCCTCTGGATGAACACGGATCCGACTGATATGGCGTGTATCCTCGAGGCCAATGTTATTCCAAGTGGCTCCGCTGTCAGAAGATCGATAAACGCCGTCACCATGGGATACGTCTGAACGGAGAGCAGCCTCCCCGGTACCAGCTTAGATTACATTGGGGTCAGAATCCGCAACAGCTATTGCTCCTACCGCGGAGGTCTTAAAGTACCCGTCGCTTATGTTCTCCCAGTAGATCCCACCGTCAGAGCTCTTCCATATCCCACCGCCACATGCACCAAAGTAAAAAGTCTGCGGTCGAGATGGATCCCCGGCGACAGCTACAACTCGGCCGCCGCGAAACGGTCCTACACAACGCCATTCGATCGTATCACAAAGATCAGGCCAGATATGAGATTGTCCCATGATTTCCGATCATAATACGAGAATATATTAGAATGATCTGGCTGGTACGAAGTGCCATGATTACGATACATCGTTCGGCAACAACCTGATCGCACACACCTTCCGATCCTATCCTACAATTATTACCTTCATTTTGATTGATTAAGCCCCTCGCCTTGGTCGTAGAGATTTCGACATATAACCTCTACGACTTCCTCGAACTTGCTCTCTTGCGAAAAGGCAAGATCCACATCTACACCATACACATCCTCACCTAAGCGAACCGTCAATAATCCTATCGGCTCAGTGAGGATACGAAGAGCCGATGCCTCATAACTATCCAGATCAGGCACCACAGTAATCACAAGACTCCCAGCATCAGTGAGAAAGTGAGCGATCTCACCTAGTTGTTGAATATTTTTCTCCCTAGTCTCACCTTGTGACAGCTGATTAAGGTCAGATGTTTGAGTATCCATTCCGCCAACAAGATTAGACAAACCAAAGTAATACGCATTTTCACCGGCTTCGAACAGAAAATTTTCTACGCGACGCCCCACGCCCATAAGCTGAGAGTATGAGGAACCAGTTATAACCACGAGACGCGGGTTTAGGCCGTGACGTTCAAACCGTTGCTGGCTGGTGATGGAACCATGCATCCAGGCATAGTCACGACGTTTGATGTGTTCGAGCAACGATTTATTGGAGTCGGATACATATTCTGTAATGATGCCGCCCCCAGCGATCTCATATTGGTCAACCAACACAAAACGTCCCGTTGGCGCCAGCGAAGCATTAACTCCCAGATCGAAGGCGATGGGTCTATGAGTTTCCAAGACGCATTCGGCTACCTCATAGCGCCTGACTTGTTCCTTGGCACTGGCATAATCCAGGGTGCCAGCGTCCAGAACCTGAACGATTTCCCTGACGTGTACAGGCACTCGTGATGTTGCCAGCTTTAGCAAATAGCGCCTGCCTCGCACCAGCGGTTTGCGATTCATCCA
>CAZTZA010000007.1:42914-51569 GCA_964618015.1 uncultured Spirochaetaceae bacterium
CATATCTGGTCGACAGGAGGTGTGATATCGAACACTGCAAGTTTGGAGCGCTTGTAGTATCGGGTACTCGTAATCGTACATTGTATACGGACTTCATCATTGACGGAAACGTCTGTTTGTGAGACACCCGAAAGGTCGTGCCAACCAGAGGAGCCTCTTCACCTACTCGATAAATCACTTCGCCGGGTTGTACGTACAGTTGTTCAGTAAGAGTTATGCCAGTAGCATTGCCAGCGACCACCTTCTGTGCTGGGATTACGTTGAATCCCTCAATACTGCGCACCTGAGTACGTTTGCGGGAGGGTAGAAACTCAACTGTATCGCCAACTGAAATCGCCCCGGTAGTAATGGTGCCCGCCACGATACGGGAGTCATCTCCTCGATCCGTATACTTATAGATGTCCTGAACTGGCAAACGAAACGCCTGATCCTCTTTAGCCCCGTCGCTCTCTAAAGCATCGATCTGACGTATCAGAGGCTCTCCATCGTACCAAGGAGTTCGAGGGGAAACATCGACGAGGTTGTCGCCATGACGGCCGCTCACTGGAATAACTGCGTACGGACTAAGGTTGATCTCTCCTAGGAATGCCGCATACTCCTCTTTAACGGAGTCGAAGATACTCTGGTCAAAAGAGACCAAATCCATCTTATAGACTAATACCAACAACTGGCGAATACCTAGCATCGAAGCCATGAAGCCGTGGCGGCGGGAATTCTCTTGCACTCCTTCTTGAGCATCTATTACCAGAATTGCCGCTTCAGCCCGAGCAGTACCGGAGATCATGTTCTTTAGGAAATCGATGTGTCCTGGTGCATCTATGATGATGTACCGCCGTCGGTCTGAACGAAAGAACACCCGCGCGGCGTCGATTGTGATGCCCTGTGATTGCTCATCACGGAGTGCATCAATCAGAAACGCGTACTCGAACGGCTTACCCATACGTTCACAATTCTGACGAACTTGTGCAATCCGTCCGTGAGGCAAGGACCCACAGTCGTGTAAAAGCCGACCCACTACCGTACTCTTGCCGTGATCGACGTGGCCGATGATTACAACGTTCATAGGAGGAACTTCCGTTACGGTAGACACCGCCTTCTTGTCATAGGAACCTGATAAATCGACTATGTCTTGATCAGGTGAGATCTCCATCTACATATAGCCCGCACGACGCAAAACTTCGAGCGTACCGTCGCCTTCTTTATCTTGAGCCCGCCCAGATCGCTCCGCTACATTACTGAATTTTCCAGTCCGCAATTCCTCAACGATCTCAGCTACGCTTGACGCATTAGAATCAACTGGTTGAGTACACGGATAGCAGCCGAGGGACCGGTACCGAGTGCCATCTCCACGGTCAAAGTAGAGCGGAACTACTGGAATTTTTTCGGCCTCGATGTATTCCCAAATATTGAGCTCGGTCCAATCCAATAACGGATGGATACGGATGTGAGTACCGGGAGCAAAGTCCGTCATAAACTGATTCCAAAGCTCAGGTGGTTGGTCACTAACGTCCCAATCACTGTGCTGGTCACGAGGTGAGAAGTAACGCTCTTTCGAACGACTTCCCTCCTCGTCAGCGCGTGCCCCAACAATTACCCCAGTATACGGTTCGGTACTCTCATCCGGGACGTACTTGTCATGATCGTGGTCAAACCGGTAGCGCGTCCAGGCGCCTGACAGAGTGTTAATCAGTGCATCAGTCTTTAGTACTTTGCAGCAGTCAATACGCGACAAGGCTCCAGCCGGAAACGTCTCCTCAGCGTCAATAGCAACGCGATTTTCACCGTAAATCATATTGAGTTTCCACTCACGTACCAGATCGTCTCGGTATTCAATCATCTCCGGTATCTTGAATGAGGTATCAATATGTATCAGCGGAAAAGGAACTCTGCCAAAAAACGCTTTCCGGGTCAGCCACAGCAAGATCGTACTGTCCTTGCCTATTGACCAGAGCATGCACAAACGCGGGAATTCCCGATATGCCTCACGTAGAATGTAGACGCTTTGTGCTTCTAGTCGCTGTAAGGTAGTCATCAAATGGCCTCTGTCGGATGCAAGCCGCATTCCTTAGCGCCGCCGGATTCCCACCACCGCCGACCAGCACGAGAATCCTCTACAGGTTTGATAGCACGAGTGCAAGGAGAACATCCGATGCTTGCGAAACCATGATCATACAACTTGCTATAAGGCACCTGATGGAGGCGTATATATTGCCAAACCTCATCTTCGGTCCAGTCCGCTATCGGGTTAACCTTGAGCGCATCGTGCACCGAATCAAGTTCAACAAATGGAATATTTATGCACTCAACGCTCTGATCTCGACAAAGTCCAGTAATCCATGTTTTTGCATCATTAAGAGCTCGACCAAGAGGCTCAATCTTTCGGATTCTGCAACATCGCTTGCGTGCTTCTACGCTATCATAAGATAGGTTTGGGCCACCGTCTTGCACCATTTTCTGGACGGAGACAGTATTCGGAAAGAATACCTCGTAACGCATCTTATATCGTTCCATCAAGTCATACGTATCCTGGTGTAAACGGCCCGTATCCAAAACGAAAATCGACGCATTAGGGTTAAGCTCAAACAACATATGGCTTAGCACCTGATCTCCTAACCCTATCGAAGAAGCAAGCTTCAGAGTATGCCCAAAATGAACCAGCAGCGAACTAATCAGATCCTCCGGAACACTTTCGGCGATAATATTCCAGGAACTGATATCTTCGACATTCATTTACATAAATCCGTTACTATCTGCTTAATCTAAGAATAATTATAGATTCAAGCAACGCCATACACACCATCCATAAATATGATTAAAAAAAAAGCAATTTCTTCGTCACTAATAAAAATATTAAAAGAAGAATATAGATATATATTCTTCTTGAATAAAAACTTTACACTAAAGAAAACTGGATTACCGTATCCAATCTATGGATCAATCAATACGTGATACGTAATCAACCCCCATGCCATACATATATTGCTTGATTCTTCTGCAACCGCAGCAGTAAACATATTTCACTAGAACGCAGACCTATAACATCCTTCTTATATAGACCATTTGGAAAGATGAATTTCACTTAACTAATAGAAGGAAAAATCATCAACCAGCGATAGCCTAACAAGTCAAAAAAAGTTTACCCTTCTCGACTGTAAATTCTATGCTACGAGCAGTAATGTATTAATTATCAATGATCCGCTTGGATGATCGGCAAAACCAGACTGCTAGCATATTCTTAACTCTGACACGCATCTACTCAGAAGGAGTACTCCATGGCAAAGAAGACTAGCGGCCAGGAGCCGTTCCGTTTCTCACTCTGTGACGATCTGTACACACTGCCCGAACGAGCAAACCCACATGAGGTTGACCTACACGGCGGATTTGCTGACGACACTGATAAGAGCGGATACATCTACTACGGTATGCCGGGCTGCGGTATCATGCGGATTACTGCCGACCTAAGCAGACAGGAAATTATCGAACTACCCTCAGACCTCGCTCCGATCAATTTCCACAGCACAAAGATCATCGAATTCGACGGAAAACGCCGATTAGTCCTTCCGGCCAATGGGGATGCAATGGTTGTCGTAGTTGGTCTGGATGGCAATGTTGATTTCAAGCTATCTCGCCCAGAATTTGAAGAATACCGGGACGAACAAATCGATTTCAAGCCTACTGACACTGCCTTTGCTAACGGAACGCTGTATGTATCAGATGGCTATGGAGCTAATTACATCTCTTCCGTTGACCCAACTACACACAAGTACACGAATATATTCGGCGGCACGAGCGAAGACCCTCAAGCTGCGGGATTGTTTGGTACAGCGCACGGGCTGAATCTGGCGCCGGATGGTCATCATCTTTCGATCGCAGACCGACCACACGCTAGGTTCCAGTTAATGGGGTTAGATGGCCATTTTCACTCTTCACACCCAATCCCAGACGGTTCAAAGCCATGTGGAATCGACTTCAAGCGGTATGGCAACGGATGGTATGCAGTGGTAGGTAGCCTGGACGACCCCGTCGAAGGCCGCCCTGCACCTATTTACGTACTAGACGGACATGATTACGGATTAGTGTCAACAATCCGCCCCAAAGAGGAATTAGGGGTCGAGTTAGCAGACCATATCCATAACACCATGTGGTATGAACACGATGGTCAGGTTTATCTAATTTGCCAGGCATGGAATCCCGGGCATTATTTTGTGCTGGCAAAAACGAGTTAGCAGGATAGGAGTTGATAACACTTTCTCCTTTCAATTAACCCCTTCCTATAATTATGGACGTAGCTGTACCGTACTATCGAGCATATTAAGCTGATGACTACTTGTAGGGAACGATGGGATAAATGGTTACGAATATTCACCAGAAAAAAATTAATTATTTAATAATAAATAATCTATCTGGCATCAAAATCCTCAATAGAATTCGCTCTTGTGATAACAAAGCGTATTCCAAAATTTATAGGATAGGGAGTGGGAAGCCTGCCTGCTTCACCCGACACAGCAATCTGATCCCATCGACAGTGACAGCTAAATTCCCTTGGCAAAACAGAGAGACCCACGGCCGCAACTAAAGCACCTGCTGCTCGCTGGGAAGTACCAACATCTTGTGTGTGGCTCCCCTATACCCAACCATAAACGTTGGTAGTGTCCAGGTAATTGCCGCTGACATCTAAGTAGTAATCGACCATTTCATAGCTAACTTGTTCATTGAATTTTGTGCAAAAAATAAATCCAAGACCGACACGAGAAATCCGTAGACTCGACCCATCGAGATATAGAGATAATATGCAACACTTGATACTGGAACTGTCTTCATGAAATCACTTTAGGTTTGCCGGTTTCCCGCACCAACAAGATAAACATCGAAGCTCCCAAAAGCCCTATGATCGCGATCACCGGTGCGGCAGCAGTAAGTGATAGCAGCTGAGCAGCACCACCCACAACAAGAGGTCCAGAGCTTCGACCAATATCAGCAATTAAACGCCAGATACCCAAGAATTGTCCTGTAGACTTCTTAGGAGATAGGTCAGCCCCTACCGTCATTACTACTCCTGAACTAAGCCCATTCCCCAACCCAGCAGTACAGCAAAGCAGAATAAACAAAGAGTAGGAGGTTGCTAGAGGTAGTAAGGCAATGCTAACTGACAGTAGTAATAACGTAATAAGTGCGGCAACCTTTCTCCCATACCGGTCCGACAAAAGACCAGCAGCGTAAAAAACTATAAAGTCGCAAATCCAAGACCCACTCAAAGCAAAGCCAATAGCATCGACCCCCAGCCCGATCCGCTCACCCCAGAGTGGAAGCACTATTTGCCTGGCCTGTCGGACAAGGCACAAAACCATGATCGGCAAGCCGTTCCGAACCAAGGGACGCCAATGGCTCTGGAGTATACTGGACACGGAAGCGACCCCCGGCATCGGCCTCCTATCCACAGCAGACCTTTGAGGAAACGTTTGGTGATTTCTTGTCCTGTCCCTGACAGCCCCCTTGGTCCTACCAGACTGGCTACCTCGGCTTGAGGCTGAACCTTCATCCAGGAATATGGCTGCAGCCAATGCCGCTACAACAAATAGTGCACCCATTAACAACAGAAGAATCCGAAGACCAAACGACATCGCGAGAACGCCAGCCACCGCAGGGCCGATCAGTTGGCCGAGACGATGGACACCTCCTAGCGTTGCCATGAGTCGGCCACGATGAGCGACAGAAAAAGCTCTGCTCGTATAGGCATGACGGGAAACAGACCAGAGCGCACGGGCCATCCCTATCCCAAACAGCGCCAAAGCAAGTGCCCAAACATCATTTGCGACCCAGCCGATTATAGAAAGGACCGCAAACCCCAAAGCACTTACAAGGCCTGATGTACGATAAGACCATCGCGCTGTTAAATAGCCTGCTGGTAACGCTGCGAATAATCCCCCTATCTCTAATAGGGAAACAACTATACCAGTCTGTCCAAGATCAGCGCCGAGTTCACGGACAAGTAGAGGAATAGCTAAGAACGCCACCCCATAGGAAATCGAGGACAATAATGCAGGCAGATAAAGCGGCAACGCCTGAGCGCGTATCTCTGCCCCTGGACCACCAGAACATACGTCAGATGTCTCCTGGTCCGTAAAGTCATGAGTGACCACATGACATTATGTCACTTCTGGGAACCTAATGCCCTTGCATATACGGATACCGTGCTACTACGCTACCCCATGGCAAAAAAAACCGTGCCCGAAACTCCCCCGGTTGACTATCCTTCCCTGGATACTGTCCGAAAAAACTTCCGCGTAAAATGGTATCGATGCCCGATTGCCCCAGCACGGCTACGGGAGTTGATGAAACGAAGCGACCTCCAGGCAGCATTCCAAACGCTTGGACACCTGGGGCTTTTTGCGACTACCGGTACTGCCACGGCAATATTTTTCATCCAGGAGATGTGGCTTCTGTTCGCCGTAGCTCTCTCCTGCCACGGAGCAATAGGGTCCTTCTTCCGAGGACTCGCTACTCACGAGCTCATTCACGGCACCGTGTGGAAGACAAAGTGGGTTAACGGTTTTTTCTTGCGATTATTCGGCCTACTAACGTGGTGGAACCACCACGAATACGCTATGAGCCACACCTATCATCACCGCTATACCTTACATCCAGATGGCGACCGAGAAGTTCTGCTGCCGCAGACAACAGGAGTCACACCCATCACCGTAATCCAACTACTGACTATAAACGTTGCCGGTTTCGTAAGAGTGATTGGATCTGCGCTGAGAATGTCTATACCTCGATACAACATGAATGTCTCGGGACTCCGTACTAGTGAATGGACTCGGGAGCTATTTTCCTTGGCGCCAGAAATCGAGCGAAAAGCAATTCGTTGGGCACGTCTCACTATTTTGCTTCACCTCTCCATTATTGCTATCTCAGCAATCTTCAATGCCTGGTGGATTTCTATCGTCTTGACCAGCTTTCTTTTCTTCGGAAATTGGCTGGTGTTTCTTGTTGGAAGGCCGATGCACATTGGGCTACGAGATAATGTTCCAGACTTCCGTCTGTGCGTACGATCCAATCGCTTAAATCCTTTTACCTCATTCCTCTACTGGCGCATGAACTGGCATACTGAGCATCATATGTTCGCTGGCGTACCCTGCTACAACCTTAAGAAACTGGCCCAAGAAATAGCTCCTGACATGCCGGAGTTACGGACCCTATGGGCATGCTGGCGCGAGATGTTAGAGATTGAAAAAACGCAGCGAATAGACCCCACTTATCAATTCGATACGCCCCTGCCGCCGACCGCTCGCCCCGGCGTAATGACCCCGGACCAAGTCAACCTACCCGACGACAAGCAAACCCAGCTTGAAGCATCTATAGGCGAATTAGCCCCGAGCGGACATTGATCGTTTAACCACAGTCTCTATTTCACAGCTGATTACCCTCATATGAAATATTACAAAGCACTACGCCAAGGCCAACCGCACAAATTATCCCGACGTACCACAACCACACTGCTTCGCACCTTGTGGCATTGGAACGATCACACCGGCGACTAAACAGTCTGCCGTCCCGAACTTTTTAAGGAGTCGTCGTCAAATGCTATAAATTTATGCAACTATCATAATATGGCTGTCTAAAACAACAGGCCTGATGAATATTAATATAACCCAGAAATATATTTATCCGTCCTTGGTGAATTATCGATAATTAACTAAAGATGATGCGACGTCATTAGTCGAATCGAAGATCATCAACTACGATGACGTCCACCATACAACCACCAGAGCGATCTATCCTCAAGCGACGATTGGACTGCACATTACGTAGCACAGTTTCGCAGCCGTCCGGCCACTCAACGCGCAGTTCATCTACGAACAATGAATTACCCAGTCCAAAATGAGCGCTGAGTTCAGAAGTCCCAAGGTATCCCCCGCCCGTCTCGATATGGCGTGTTTGCGTTGTGTCACCGATCTGTACACGCACAACGGAACCAACGCCATCCGGGGGAACCAATAAATCCAGCGCAGGACGAAGCTCGACATGCAACCATCGACCAGACGAAACCCCACTTAAATTTGAGACTAGTGTCGGAACACCGCGACTGTTGAATATTAACAGGTCCTGATCACCGTCGTTGTCGTAATCGAATCGTACTAAACCGCGTCCCTCGGCGCGATGGTCAAGACCCGTTGAATCCGTGATATCAATGAACCCTTCAAAGCCTTGGTTGTAAAAAATCCTAGTCACATCCTCCAACCAATCCTGCTGCCCATTGCCATTCTCCTCCCGCCAGCCATTAGTAGCTACCAGTTCCACAAAACCGTCGTGATCTAAATCTGCAGCGACCACACCCCAGCCCCATCCGCCATGTTTGATCGGCTTATCCACTCGGGGCCCTGAGTCAAACACGCCGTCTCCGAGGTTACGATACAAGTAGTTTCCCGTGCCTGGCACATCTTCGATCGGCGAAGTTGTCGAAACCGAAGTTACGTACCAGTCGAGTAGCCCATTATTATTTACATCAGCAAGAACGCTGCCCATGCCATTAGCATCCAGCCCAACATTCGCTGAACCCGTCACGTCGCTAAAGGTTCCATCACGATTGTTGAGGTATAGACGACTCGTACGGTAGTCCGCGGCCACCAAAACTTCTGGCCACATATCGCCGAC
>CAZTZA010000008.1:0-12494 GCA_964618015.1 uncultured Spirochaetaceae bacterium
CACAGAGCTCAATCCGAACTCGTGGAACCCCGGACGGAAATGTCAGCTTGTCGCCATCATCGATTGTTGCTATTACATTTTCGATTCCAGCAAGTCCCGTTATGATTATCTCGGCGTCAGTGCGCCACATTCGGTAGTCTTCTTCATCATTACCGTCAAGGAAGAGCTCTACGGCTGCGAGTAACCCCATCAGTTCCTCCTTGCCAACCTTCATCCCCCGCCCGACAGAGCTTGCGGGGGATCCATTCATGATTGCTGCTTTAGTCAGTTCCTTCTTGCCAACTACAAGCCCAGCCGACTGCGGCCCGCGTAGCCCTTTCCCTCCTGAAAATACTACTAAGCCGGCGCCTATCTGAACTGGCATAGTAAGATTAGAGCGAGGTGGCAACTGCGCCGCAGCATCAACAATCACAGGAATTCCTCTCGGCTCAGTAATTGAGATAATTTCCTTAAGCTGTCTAAGTGTCTGTTTTCCAAGAAAATATATTACCCCAGCAGTTTTATCGTTCAGGGCTGTCTCAATCGAATCAGTTGTACAAGATTCTTTACTACCCACCTTCACCGGTACCCCCCCGGTTGCGGCAATTACCTGCAGGAGGTAGGCATGTGGGTCCACCTGGGGAATCAAAAAGCGGTTTCGCCATCCTTTTGTATAGGGTAGTTTCTGCACACGTTCCGGATCTGTTCCGGTCAAGCAGGCGGCAGCTGCTTGCTGTATTCCACTAGCTGCTCCGCACGTAACGAGTGCTCCTGCCACTCCAATGCGTTTGGCAAGTCGCTCCCCGATTCTTTCTTGAAGTGTATCTATGGAGACGAAGCTACCAGCCGCCTGGCTCATGGCACTTAGCACAGGTTTTGGCATAATGCTGCCGCCAATTGCAGTCGCGTTACCGCGACAGTTGATAAATGTTCTTATCCCAAGATTTGTGTAATCTAATGGTTGGCTCAATAGATCCTCTCCAACTCACCCACTGGAACCTCAATGAGAACCGGCTCGTTGCCGACGAAGGCTTGTTCCAGTTCTCGCTGGAGGGTCACTGCGTCGTATGCTCTTGTGCCCTTTACCCCAAATGAATCAGCGAGCTTAATAAAGTCTGGGTTCAGGAGATCTACTCCCACGAGCCGGCCGTCGAAGTCCTCTTGCTGGGAGCGTTTCACATTTCCATAGGAATTATCGTTGAATACAACAATGGTAACGGCAATGCCATACAGTGCGGCTGTGGCAAGCTCCTGAATATGGTACATAAGTCCGCCGTCGCCGCAGCAAGCTACTACTGGTACTTCCGGCCGCGCGACCTTAGCTCCCATCGCAATTGGCAGGGCAGCTCCCAGGTTTCCACGTGGTTCGAAATAAGTGTTTGGTGTGTATACTTGGTAATAATTTCTGCTGTAGTAGCCCATTTGGTTCATACCGTAGGTTAAGATGCCATCGTCTGGGATGGCAGCACGCAAAGATTCTATAAAGTTTTTTTGAGGAGAGAGCTGTTCGCTGTCTCCGAAGCGGACTGCGTTGAGTTCCGCAATAGCTGAGACAGGATTTTCTGCTTTGCCTGGTCGTACTATCTCGGTGAGAGTCTCGAGAGCAAAATGTGCATCAGCTTTGATCGCTAATGCTTGATCCGTAGTCAGTGCATCAGGATCCAAGTCGACTCGGATTACGCAGCTTGGATCGACGTCCAGGAGACTGACTGGTCCTTTGCTAGTCCCTATGGATAGGATCACGTCGCAGCTCTGAGCGAACGCCACGAGCGGTTTATATGCTCGTAGGGCGTTGCCTAGGGCCAGCGGATTTCGGTCTGATATACAGCCCTTGCCAGCCGTGGTAGTTACCACAGCTGCAGGCAGTTTTTCAGCCAGTTTTTTGAGTGTAGTAGAGGCACCCGAACGGTGTACTCCAGTGCCAGCTAGGATTAACGGCCGCTTTGCCTCGGAAAGCATTCTGGCGGCTCGCTCCAGTGTTTCGGCATCGCCACTCGTAGGGTGAATTGAAATCGGCGGAGCAATTTCCACCTCTTCTTCTTGTGATAGCACCGATGAAGGCACCTCTAGGTAGACGGGCCGAGGGTGTCCTGAGCAGGCTGCATGCACCGCTTCCGGCACCCTGGCTGCTACATCGCTTGGACTAGATGTACGAGCAGACCATTTGGTGAGTGGCTCGATCCAGTGGCTGCGGGCAGTATCATTGATCCGGTCTTCATGCTCACCGCTGATGACGATGATAGGTGAAGAGGAGCGAACTGCAGTGGATACACCACCCGACGCATTAAACAGACCAGCACCAGGCACCACTAGTGCACTTGCAGGCCGGTTGGTAGCGCGGGCAAAGCCATCAGCCATATGTGTTGTAGGCTGCTCATTTCGGCAAGAAATGTAGCGGATTCCTTTGGTGTCGAAGTAAGCATCAATTGCCTCGTACTGGCCGGCACCTGGTACTCCGAAGGTGATACTCACTCCTTGTTCTGATAGTGACCGTACAAGAGCTTGGCCTCCGTTCATTCGCTGCTTCATGAAATGCTCCTTATGCGTTAAATAACATGGATGGGATAAACCTGCGGGAACGCTGATCCAGCCATCATTTCACCGTCTCCGACGGTGACGAATTGTTTCATCACGTGCTCGTTATCGGCTACGTAACGGGTGTTTTCTGGCATGTAGTGGACGGCGATTGCCCGCCGAGATCGTCCAGATGTGTTTGGAGACGAAGAGTGCCAGGTAAGTCCATGATGAAAATGGACATATCCTTTGGGAACAGGACATGCTGCTTTCCTTAGTTTGCGACCTGAATGCTCAGCTGGCAATTTTAAGTGGTTGCTTATCTTTTGGATAAGATTATTAGCTGGTCCCCAAAGATGAGAACCTGGGACCATCCACAAGCAGCCATTTTCCTCAGACACTTCGTCCAAGGCAACCCAAGCTGAAATTTGTGTAGGCGGAGTGAGCACTGGTCGATCCCCTCCCCATTCAGGAGAGTCTTGATGCCAGGATGCTGTGCCACCTATATCTTTCGGTTTATACACTACCTGATCATGCCAGATACGCAGCTCTTTAGCTCTGGTAAGGCAGGCGACATCGGCGGCGATCGATTTGTTCCGGATAAGTAGGGCAAACGGCTCACTTGCTTGCCATATATTCACGATCTGCCATACAGGTGCACCTTGAGTCTGAGAGACGTTGATACATCGTACAGGTTGGCTTTCGGTTGGGAACTCTGGCGTCCTCATCACGCGCTGAATCTCGCTGCGTAATACGTCGACTTGTGCATCAGTGAGCACCCGACCCCCCAGGACAAATCCCTGTTCCTGGAAGGTTTGTATTTGGGCATTTGTTAACATTGCTAAAAGATTATATGTCATCAGGAGATTCAGTTTCTGCTGATCAACCCATGAAGCCGCCACCGTTTATGTCTAAAGGCGCACCCGTGATGTAGCCAGCGTGCTCGCTGGTTAGAAATGCCACCGCTTCGGCTACTTCTTCGGGCGTTCCGAGACGGGCAACTGGAAAGCTTGTCTCGAATTCAGAAATGGTTTGTGGCTCAACCGTGCCACGAACCATTTCTGTGTCAATGAGACCTGGGCAGACTGCATTGACGGTGATTCCATGAGGTGCTAGCTCCTTAGCTAGCGCTCGGGTAAGGCCGAGTACACCATGTTTAGCAGCGGTATAGTGGCAGCCTCCGAGGGTGCTAACGGTGCGCCCTGCAGTCGAGGAGAAATGGACGATGCGGCCGAAACCGCCTTGCCGCATCGGCTCCGCGACTGCTTTGCTTGTCAAGAAGGATCCCTTCAGGCTGACTGCTACAACGCGATCCCATTCGTCTTCTTCAAGTTCAAAGAAGCGGGTTCGCAGCATAATGCCAGCAGCATTGACTAAGATGTCCAGTCGCCCATGTCGGTTAACGGTTGTAGCGACTGCCTCTTTGACGTCAGTGAACGAAGTGACGTCGCCGGGGCACGATAGACCGCCTATCTCCGTTGCAAGGGTTTTTAGAGTTTCTGCCTGCCTATCGAGCAGGACAACCGATGCCCCTCCCGCGGCTAACCGTCGAGCGCACGCTTCTCCCATACCCTGTGATGCTCCAGTGACCAGTGCGACTCTTCCTTGATGACCATAGTTCATGCAGATTCATCCTCCTCTTGAAGAAGGCTACCCTTCGGACTGCTTAGAAGTCAGGTCTGTAAAAACGAGAGTGTTCCAGTCCAGCAACCATTCAGCCATCAAGTTATGATTAGTAGGTGATGAGTGGAAATAACGTCCTGGTGATTTTTTGTGATCAACTCCGCCAAGATCTCCTCGGCTGCTACGGTAATTCGCTAGTGCGAACGCCCAATATTGACGCCCTGGCGGAAGAGTCTGTGGTGTTCGATCGCGGCTATACTCCGGTGGCGCTCTGTTCACCAGCTAGGGCTAGCCTAATGACTGGCCTCTACCCCCATAGGCACCATTTGTTCAACAATTCTACTCCGGAATACTCGTACTGCCGACACTTGCCTCCTTCGGTGCGTGCAATTCAGGACTGGGCAGCCGATGAAACTGAATACCAGAGCGCCTACTTTGGCAAATGGCACATTGGTCCTGCTAATGATCTGTTCAATAGTTCTTTCGAACATACCCAGAGACCTGGCACCCAGATTGGTCCGGATCCTCCTTTTCTTTTTGATACACAGTGGCACCCATCGAGCGACTACTGGCGGATGGTACGGTCAGTTGAGCCGCGACAAACGGGAACAGTAGACGTACCAATTGACGGATTTCCGGATGGAATTGCCGCACGGTACGCAGCCGAATTTCTAACCAAGAGGGACCCCGAACGTCCATTCTTATTGTACTGTGCTTTTCCTGGGCCACACGCTCCATGGCTGATCCCCGAGGAATTCGGATCTCGTTATGACCCTGGCGAGATACCTCTTTGGCCTAATCGTTTCGATAATTTCTTAAACAAGCCTATTTATCAAAGAAAGTTAGCTGCTATAGAGAAGAGACCAGATGGACCGGGATGCCAAAGATCGGATGAAGAGTTGCGTTGTGCACTTGCTTACAATTTCTCATATATCGAACTGATCGATTATCTGGTTGGGCAATTGATTGCACGGCTACGTGAGCTAGAGCTGTACGAACAGACAGCGATCGTGTTCACCTCCGACCATGGAGATATGGCAGGGGCGCACGGTTTCTCTAGCAAGGGTGCGTATATGTACGACGAAATATATCGGGTGCCAATGATTATTCGCCTGCCGGGAGCTTCGCCGCGTCGTGCTGAAAGCGAACCGGTGAATCTTACTGACGTGACCGCAACAGTTGCACATTTGATGGCCGGATCTCCGGTATTTTCATTTGGTTCAGGCCAGTTGAATGGCGAATCACTAGTTGATTTTGTTCAGGGGGTGGGACCGTGGGAGCGTTCAGTCCATTTTGCTCAATATCATGGAGACTGGTATGGTCATTATTCATCGCGTATGGTTACTGATGGGGACTGGAAGCTAGTATGGAACCTTACGGACCGCTGTGAGTTATATGATCTGCGATCTGACCCTGGCGAGTTATGTAACCTATTTTACGAGTCGCTGGATGATTCACGCTTGCAACAAGTAAAACGCTGCTATTTTGATTTGCTGGTAAGTGAGGCAAGCCGATACGGTGATTCTCAGCTTGATTTACTGACGCCTGAGATAGAGCTTGTCTGGCACAGGGGAGAGGGGTGGTGAGGCTTCTATTTATTGACAGGCGTGATATGCCGATGGTCTGGGGTCACACTCGTATCGAGCCGACTCCACTGCAACGGATGGCTGATCATGGAGCACCGCCGTTTCAGATGGGGCTTGCCAATGAAGGCGTCGACGGATGCTGGGATGTATTGGGATATCGTTGTGGCAAGAGAACGCCGTGGCAATTGTTGCGCGCAACCACCAGCGACGGAAGTACTTTTGATGACGTCCATGTGGTGTTGGATTCGGACAATTTCAATTTGCCGGATAGTTCTTATTGGCAACATGTGGCAACAGTAAGCTACAGTCCCGAGCAAGAGCGTTTTCTCTGCTTGAAGAACGCTGAGGCGGAGGAAGGGTTCGCAACCTATGCTTTCTTTAGCAAGGATGGTGAGTCATGGGAAGCAGCACCCAAGCGTCCGGTGTATACGGAGGGCGATCGTTGGGGAGCAATTTGGAGCAGTCCAGCTGAGAGGTTCATCACCTACAACAAGGGATGGTTGCGTTTTGACGGAAAACGAGTGAACGAGCTGTTTTTGGACGCTCACCGGACCGTCTGTATTCGCTCCAGTCCTGACGGGATCACTTGGAGCCCATCCGCACCGAATTCCTATAAACTTGGCATGCGCCAGGTTCGTGGTATGCGTAAGGTGGGTGGACCATTGGTGCCAAGGGAGTTTCACGTTGCACCAGACCTTGAGGATCCTCCGGACTTAGAATTTTATGCTTCTTGGCCGTTCGCGTACGCTGGGCGTTATTTTCTTAACGTACTAACTTACTGCGGAAGTTTTATCCCCAACGGGGTGCCACCTATGCGCCCGGACGGCCATGGTCCCGGAACTCTGGGACATGAACTGTGGGTGAGCGACAATGGTCTGGATTGGGATCGGCCGTTTCGATCCCATGACGTGGGTGCGACCACCGTAGCAGGGCCTATACAGGCAGCTGGCAAACTGTTGTTTTATAACCGAGATCAGGTGTGGGGAGTCCCGGAGGACCGATTGACCAACGTTAGTGCCAGTTCCAATGGCATGTTCGAAACCCGTACATTCACGGTACCAGCCACCCCGCTAAAGCTTAATCTACAGCTTCCGGGCTATGGGTTCACCAATAATCACAACGAGGCGTATCTGATGGCAGAATTGATTGACACTCAAGATCGTGTGATCTCTGGTTATGGAAAAGACTCCTGCATGATACAAGCTCCGATCGATAGCACACACCTTGAGCTCAGCTGGCAGAAAGGCACGTCTGAGCATCTATCTGGGAGCAAGGTGCGGCTGAGATTTTACTTCCGCGGTGCTCGTGTTTTTGCGGTCACCGCGTAGGCTATAGCTTGGTTAAGTGTAGGAGGCGAGAATGCTTGCAGCATATGTGACAGCGCCTGGTAATATTGAGGTAATTGAAGCTGCCGATCCGGAACTAATGGTCGGTCAAGCGATAGTACGGCCTGAGTTGATTTCGATCTGTGGTAGTGACCTGCGTGCGGTCTACGATAGGTCTGCGGAAGATTACCCGCTACCTCCAGGTCAGAGCGGCCATGAGGTAGTAGGGTTCGTCGAGGCGATTGAGTATCGGGGCAAAACAGTCTTTCCATTCAAACCAGGTGACAGGGTATTAGCCACTCCATCTCCACACCTGGGGATGTGTGAACGCTTTTCGATAGGCGTAGAAGGTTTAGTGAGAGTTCCCGATAATGTGTCTGCCGAGCTGCTTGCAGTTGCGCAACCACTTGCTACTGTGATCTCTGGCTGTAATAAGCTGAGTAATGTGGCGGGATCCACCGTTGTTGTAGTCGGCCAAGGGGGTATCGGCTTACTGTTCAATGCCATGTTACGCCGTATGGGTGCAAGAATTATCATTGGCATGGACTTAACGGAGTCACGACGTGCAGCCGGGCTTCAGTTTGGTGCCGATCGTACGATAGACCCAACTAGCGATAACGTACTGGAGCAAGTAGAAGAGGCGGTCACGGGGGAGCCTGAGATCGTCATCGATGCTGCTGGAGAGCCGGCTTCAATAAATATTTCCTTGGAAATGGTTCGTTCGCACGGCCAGTTGCTATTGTTTGGAGTACCTAAGCACCCTAAGTTCGAGTTCTCATATTTGATGTGGTATCGAAAGAGGCCTCATATGCAGACTTCTTCGATTGCGGACGGCGATTCGCATTCTTTATGTGAACTTGCATTGAACCTGATCACTCGGGACGATGTTAACGTTAACGGTCTGATTTCGCATCGGCTACCAATAGCAAGAGTTTCGGACGCGTACGCGTTAGCTCGTACTCGTGGTGATGGTGCGCTCAAGGTTGCTGTGGATTTTCGAGAAAACACTACGTGACGATCTCCAGCCACACAGTGTCAGCCTGATTACCTTAAACAGATTAATAATTCTATGCGTCGGATGAGGACATCTCGGGAAAAAGGACGACGGCTTCTTACAGCTGACCTTTTGAGGCTCTTTACCCATCAATTGTTGGATGCCTCAGTGATGATCCCCCGAGTCATCGCTACTGGCTGGTTAGTGTTGAAAGTTACCGATGCACCTTTTTGGGTTGGGGCAATCTTCGGGATAGAGGCAAAAAAGCTGCAGTCGAGCGGTGGAATAGGTGGGGTGTTAGCTGCGCGTGTGAAACGGAGGCTTGTTTTAGCAGTGGTGCACGCCTCCCTGACCGTAATCCTAATGGTCATTGCCGTTCTTAGTTGGTTTGAGATTCTGCAGATATGGCATCTGATATTGTTCGCCGTTTTTTCCGGCTTAGGGCGTTGCTTGCATATACCTTTGCTGAACGGATTGCTTCATCGAGCTGCAGGCAATGATCGGTTAGTTCGAGCAATAGGTGCTCGCTTTCTGACATATAACATCGGTAGAATGATTGGGGCAGCTGCCGTCGGCGTGATCATTGCCACCTTCGGAATTGCGCCAGCGTTCCTGTTTCTGGCAGTTGTACGTGCTGCTGCTGCTTTGATATTGACGCGACTATCATCGGAAATTGGACGAAGTACGTCAGATGTAGGCTCTATACTGATATTCACTGATATGGTTCGCCAGTTTCGCTACACGTTAAAAGTGCCGCGTATCCGTAGCGTTTTTATGATGAGCATGATGATGGAGTTGTGTGTGTTCTCCTTCAGTGCAATGTTGCCGGTATTAGCGCGGGATGTGTTGGATGTAGGTCCGGTAGAATTGGGGATGCTATCTGCGGCTGGCTCAATAGGTTCAATTCTGTGCGGACTAGTGATATCGGCATCCGGCACGTTCAAGATTAAGGGATCAACTGCTGTCTTAGCGTGCGTGCTCTGTGGGATCTGTTTGGTTGGTTACGCATTGTCTCGCTGGTTTCTGTTGTCGATGACGATTGCCGTGGGTTTCGGAGTAGCAGCTATGATTTACGATGTAATGATCTTCACTCTAGCCCAGGTTACCGTTCCATCCGCGAGGCGTGATCAGTCGATGGGCTTGCTTGCGCAGACATTTGGACTCAATCCAATTGGCTCTACTCTGACTGGTGCACTGGCGCAGCTGGCCAGTTTGCCCGCGGCGCTGTTTTTATCAGGCGGAATCATTATCGTATATTCTTTGACCGTTCTCGTACCTAAGTGCCGATTCTGGGATCGTTCATCGATCGTCACATAATGTTTCAAGTAAGCGAAAAGGCTTAATACATGCGACCAGGTAAGGAAAAGTTAGGGTTAGTTCGATTTCTGATTTTCATAGACTCCCTATGGAGTCTATCAGTGAGATGAATTTAGCGTGCACTTAAAGCTTATCATAACAGATATATAGATTAATTATTTGTAAAAAAATGATATAGTTAATCAAAGACTATGACGGTTCTGCCAAGTTACGTGAAGGTTTTTGCTCCGGCAACGGTCGCGAATGTAGCGTCCGGTTTTGATGTGCTAGGGTTTGCCGTTTCCCACCCTGGCGACACCGTTGAGGCATTCAGTAGAGTTGCCCACGGGGTAACATTACAAGGAATAACTGGAGATAGAGGACGCTTGCCTCAGGGTGAAGGCAATACAGTGGTGGTAGCAGTCCGTGAACTACTCAGGCGACTAGAAAAACCGTTTGGAGTCGACATAGTGCTCCATAAGGGAATGCCGTTGTCTTCGGGGTTAGGCGGGTCTGCAGCCAGTGCCGCAGCAGCGCTTCATGCAGTGAACGTGTTGGCGGGAGAGCCTCTGTCTCCTGAAGAATTGCTACGATGTTCTTTGGAGGCAGAGCGAGTGGTTTCTGGCTCCGGGCATGCTGACAATGCAGCCCCAGCACTTTTGGGTGGTTTTGTGCTTGTCCGCTCTACGGATCCGCTGGATGTAATGACCTTGCCAGTACCACCTGGGTTAACTGTTGTGTTGCTCAGTCCCGACATTGAAATATCTACAGCAGTAGCCCGCCGTATGTTGCCCACCAAAATTCCGCTTAAGGATGCTATCTCTCAGTTGGGGAATCTTGCTGCACTTGTAGCGTCTTTGTTTTCTGACAACCTCGCGCTTATGGGGCGCTCATTGTCCGATCTGATAGCTGAGCCGATACGAGCAGAGCTTATTCCTGGCTTTAAAGGCGTTAAAAAGGCCGCACTGGCCGCTGGTGCTCTGGGTTGTTCAATTTCTGGTTCCGGGCCTGCGATGTTTGCGCTAGTAGGGACGGTTACGCAAGCAGAGGTAGTGGCGAAGGAGATGCAGAACGGCTTTAAGGTCGCCGGTCTCAAGGCCACAAGTTATATTTCGGAGGTCGGTGCTGCAGGCCCTCGCGTGGTGGAGAAAGGCTGAGCAGGCTGAGCATTGTGAGAGGTTGGGGTAACTGAGATGCAGGTCTGCTCAACCCGTGATACCAGTATTCGATTGTCTTTTAGGGACTCACTTATAGCTGGCCTCCCGCCAGGGGGAGGATTATATCAGCCAAGCCCGCCTCCAGATCTTCGCAGCGAGATTGCCTCTTTATCAGATCAGGCTTCGTTCCTTGAAGTATCTACTATTCTCATTTCCGCTTTGTTTAAGGAGGAATTCGCAGCTATTGATAGACAAAGTGCCACTGCGACGGGCCTGGCACAGACAGCTTTTCCTTTTGCTCCATCACTAAGCTGGCTGCATGATGATATCGCGCTGTTAGAGCTATTTCATGGCCCGACTCATGCTTTTAAAGACTTCGGCGCCTCCTTTCTCGCTGCTCTGTTAGAGTGTTTTGCCGGTGACGTAAAAAGTTCTCCTATTAAAGTTTTAGTGGCCACGTCTGGCGACACTGGTAGTGCGGTAGCACGAGCCTTCTGGCGACGTGCAGGTATCGAGGTGGTTGTACTGTACCCGTCAGGCCGTATTAGCCTTTTACAGGAACAGCAACTTACTACTCTCGGTGACAATATCTACCCTTTAGAAGTGAAGGGGACGTTCGATGATTGTCAGTATATGGTTAAGGCCGCGTTAGCTGACTCGGACTTAATGGCGTTGACGCGTCTCTGTCCGGCAAATTCGATCAGTCTCGGTCGCCTTCTTCCGCAGGCGTTCTACTATATCTTCGCGGGTCTACGTCTCCGCTATCAAGGACAGCCACTGTTTTGTGTGCCAAGTGGTAACTTTGGTAATCTGACCGCTGGCATCTACGCTGCTCGTTGGGGTCTACCGGTAGCAGGATTTCTAGCCGCCACTAATCTCAATGATGTTGTGCCACGATTTCTCGAATCGGGAGAATGGCTTCCTCGGTCGAGTGCTGTGAGTCTGTCCAATGCTATGGATGTGGGTAATCCATCCAATTTTGAGCGCATTTTGGCACACTGGGACCGTAACCCTTCGGCTATTCGTTCCCATCTTCGAGGACTTGCAGTCAGTGATAAGGAAATTCTTGGTACCATGCGCTGTGTGTATCAGGAAGATGGGCGCCTGGTGGACCCTCATACTGCAGTAGGGATTGCTGCTGCTCGCCGGTTCTGTGCTACTGATAGAGATCGTTCACCGGTCGTAGTGTTGGCTACAGCTGATGCTTGTAAATTTCCAGAGATTGTACGTCGCGCTACAGGCGTCAAGCCGGCTATTCCAGAGTCTCTGCAAGATCTCATGGACAAACCGAAACAGGCTACAAGGATCGAACCTCACTACGAGGCGCTGCGAGATTTTATTTTAAAAAAGTCGGTCTGACCTGTGACGACATCCGGTGATCTTTAAGCTTCTCTATAGATCGTTTGCTTCGTATAACAAGAACTCTATAGTTATGTTTTTGGGTTGATAAGGACAGCTCAATAATCTTTACGGAAATTTTTAGGATCTGATCATGTAACACATTGTTAAGAAATGGTTAAATCGTATAACATCTTTTATAAATTAAATATATATTTTTATTTATCGAAAATATTAATGGTTCAAGATACCCTGACGGCAAGATAAGTTTTTACTATCCATGCAATATGATTACTGAAATCGGGGCATTTCATTAGTTATAAATATAAATATGATCATATAAGATAAATAATTATGCTGATCCAGTCTTTTCGGATCGGAGTATCCATCCAGGTGATTGTAGTATCTTAGGGTGGATCATTTTGAAAAAGTTTTTCTAAAATGATCGGTTAGTGTGTAGGTATCTATGAGATCGATCTTAATTCTGTAGCTTACGAGTTTAATAAAAATTCTGTCACAGCTAGTGTGTCTGGTCTATCTATTGTCTATAATAGTTGAGCTATGGGATGGAAAATTGTTGATCGGCTTACAATTTATCGTGAAGAGGGTTTCTATGCCCTAGCGCCGAACGTTAATAGGACACCAAAAGGTGACTTGCTAGTTACTTTTCAGCGGGCGACTC
>CAZTZA010000008.1:12504-50692 GCA_964618015.1 uncultured Spirochaetaceae bacterium
GTTTGCTAACCACAATCATCCATTGTTTAACGTGCAGTCAGTTAGATCGAGTGATGAAGGTAAGAGCTGGGGAGAAGCACGTTTAGTAACGATTGATCCACTTGGTGGTGTGATGGATCGAAGTTGTCATACTTTGCCAGATGGCAGTCTTTTCTTGCATTCGTCCTGTACTGAATTAGTGCCGGCCGAAGGTTCCGGGGCGCACGGTCATGACTGGACGGTGAAGTTTGGCATGCCGTTTTGGGTGCGTTCGACTGACGACGGCCATACGTGGACCAATCCGGTACGATTTCCACCGTTGCCTGACGCGATTAACGGTGACCCTGCTAACCATACTGCAGTTTGTCGAAGCGGCCTTTTGATAATGCCCGACGGGCGGTTATTTCTCCCTGGTAAAGCGACTGACGTTACCGATGAGTTTCGTTATTTTGGCACACTACGGGTTTCAAACGATAATGGAGAGACCTGGGAATATGGCGGTCGGATCTGTGAGGATCCGATTGCTCATTTTAGTGAGCCCACGATTCACAGGACACCTAGCGGGCGGATTATAGTGTTATTTCGGTGTCATCCAGGTACGTTGGGTCCAGATATCGTTCGAGAACAAGGTTACACTGGTTCACATGTGACTGATGGAAACTTTGAGAGCCGATTCCTGGCGCTCGTCTATTCTGATGACGATGGTAAGACCTGGTCAAAATGGCGTCCGACCATGGTTCATGGGAGCCCTGGTCATATGCTTGGTCTTAGAGACGGGCGCATATTTTTGACTGTAGGTACTCGCTGGCCTGGCCTAATGGGATGTTCGGCCCGAGTGCTAGATCCCGAAGGCGAAGATATCGATACTGCTCCGGAGCTCATCATCAGAGACGATGCTCGTAGTCCTGATTGTGGCTATCCCTGGTCAGTAGAGCTTGAAGACGGACGTGTGCTAGTTACTTACTGGCACCATTTTGAGAATGACCTGCGCGGCATCGAGGGTGCTATTGTTGAAGAAGTGTAACATTTACTATCTAAGGTTTAGGTAGCAATGAGCTGGAAGGTAGTCGACCGTATGACCCTATATAGGGACTCGGTTTTTAGTACACTGGCGCCAAACATCACTCGGTCCCCTTCGGGAGACTTACTACTGTTCTTTTTGCGTGCGCCATTCCATGGCTATCCTCATCACAATCATCCTCTATTCCGTGTCATTTCGCGTCGCTCGAGCGACGACGGCCAGAGCTGGAGTGAGGATGCACTGGTAACAGCTAACCCCTACGGCGGAGCCATGGACTTTGCTGTGCGGTCACTTCCGGATGGAAGTATGCTGTTGGCTTCAGGGGGCGTGGAGCTGCATCCGGCTGATGCTCTTTCCGATACCGCGCAGCCACATGGTCGGCGATGGGTGTCGCGTTACGGCAAGCCGTTCTGGACACGTTCCGTAGACGATGGGTATACATGGAGCTCGCCAGTTCGCTTTCCACCCGTTCCAGATGCAGTCTGGGGATACCCGGCGCAGCATTCTGGGGTATGCCGCAGTGGGATACTTATTCTTCCGGATGGACGCTTGCTCCTCCCGGGAAAGGCTACTGACACTACCAGCGAGTTCCGTTATTTTGGCACGCTACGGGTTTCAAACGATAATGGAGAGACCTGGAAATATGGCGGTCGGATCTGCGAGGATCCTGTTGCGCATTTTAGTGAACCAACCATCCATCGAACGCCAAACGGGCGGATAATTGTTCTTTATCGATGCCATCCGGGGACATTGGGCCCGGAAATTGTTCGTAGACAGGGCTTCCGTGGTTCGATGATTACAGATTCTCAGTTTGAGTCTCGCTTGCTCGTAATAGTCACTTCTGATGACGATGGGCGCACTTGGTCACAGTGGCAGCCAACTAAGATCCACGGTAGCCCCGGACATATGCTCGGACTTCGAGACGGCAGAATTTTTCTTACGGTGGGTACACGTTGGGCTGGGCAACGAGGCTGTATCGCGCGGGTTGTAGAACCTGAGGGTGGTGACTTGGACTCTGCCGAACAACTCATCATTCAGGCTGACGCAGCGAGTCCAGATTGTGGGTATCCGTGGTCAGTAGAACTGCAGGATGGTCGTGTTTTAGTTGTTTACTGGCATCATTACGACAACAACGACCGGGGCGTCGAGGGAGCTGTCGTCGAGGAAGTATAATTAGCGAACATTGAATTTCGTAGGAGAATCCGTGACCTCAGAGAGCATGGCATCTATAAAATTGCGGATTGCAAACAGTCGACAGGTTGCTTCTCCGACGCGTCCATGAGTGGTGGCGCCGATTTTTTCCCAACATTCTCCGAGCAAGATTCGGTCTATGCCCAGAAACGGAGCATCTATATCTACCGCCCGTCGTAAATGCCACCACTTTGTTTCGATGACATGGATAAATGTTGCCGTATCATAGTTGGTTCCGATCATCATGATCTTAGCATCGATTTTGTATGCGCGTTCGAAGGGTGAATCTTCACCGAAGGTCGCACCCCACGGTGGATGGTCCCACGGCGAACTGGGTCCCTTGGTGCTACGATGGTCGGCAACAAATTCCTTTGCATTAGCACCGCTAGCGGCAACCGATTGTGAGTAGTGGTCCGAGCGATACGTGCCAGGCATCTGTCGGAAAAACTCGGTGAGCCACCCAACGGTAGAGCTTGTTGTTGGGTAGTGCCAGGTAGCGATGCGTTTATCGTGTGGTTTGACTAAGTTGAAGACGGGCATCAAAAGTAGGCCCTGAGGCCCGATTGCGTGTTCAAGGGCCTCTACTACCGCAATTGCACCCCTTTCTACTGGGCCGATGCTTTTGAATGAAGAGTGGACGAACAGTCTGTCTCCAGCGTTGACGCCTAGCGCCTGCATCTGTGCTGATAGACGTTTAACGTCAGTTGGAACTATCACCTCTTATACTTTGGTGGTCGTGGCGAATGTACACGTTCCAGACGAAGAGGGTAGTTATGAAGCGGCAGCGCGACACGTGTACCTCCAGCCAGACGGGACTTAATCATCGCGAATATAAGCTCGGTATTGGCGTATGAGTGGCGTGCACCTCCTCTCGGGGGCAGCCCAGTGTCGAGGGAGTTCACTAGATCCAGGATCAGGTTAACCGTACTACTATTTCGTTCGAAGCGAGGGGAAGTGCCGGGGACAAGCATTTGGCTGCCACGAAAGTTCGTTCCTTTGAATTCGCGTACTACCCAATCGTGGTCAGAACCGACTGCTGTTACCGTTCCTCCTTCACAGATTGCCTCTATCTCCAGACCGCGGCCTGAATCGAGTGCATAGGCGACCACGCCGTTTTCAAAGTAGAGCATGCCTTGGCCTTCAGGATCACTGAGTAATTTGTCTTCTTGGATCTCTGGGGTCGGTGATCCTAGGAAAGACTGTACCCACGCAACCGGGCAGTCTTCGTTTAGGCGTGAAAGAAGATCAAATGTATGGCTAGCTGTATTGAACAAGGTGCTATTGTTATGAACTATTAAAGTCTTTAATAAACCTATTTTACCACTCCGAACTATGTCGCACATTTGATCATATCCACTGTTCCAGCGGCGGTTAGTACCCATGTTAAAGTAAACATTATTCTCTTCCATCGTTGCGACCATCTGTTTAGCGTCGGCGAGCGATGCCGCCATCGGCTTTTCTCCATAGATTGCCTTTGCGCCGAGCTCACAGGCGGTGACAACGATCTTAGCTCTTTCTTCGGGCTGGGTAGCTACGCTAACGATATGGGGCTGTTCCTGGCGAAGCATCTCAACATAGTCAACGTATTGGTGGTTAGCGGAAACATCATAGTAATGGCCTGCTTTAGCCAAAACTTCTGATCGGGCGTCTGATAATGCTACCAGCTCAGTACGATCACAGGCCTTGTAGCCAGCTGCGTGGGAATAGGGGAATGGGTCATCGACTTCGTTGTCGATGAAAGCTCCCATTCTCCCGCATCCGATCAACGCTGCACGGTAGGTCAAGAGAGAGGCCTCAACCGTATTAACAAGTCCGGTGCCTTCGTGAAGACTGGATGGATGCCGTTCATTGAGGAAAAGATGGTTTCGGCACGACGAATACTTCTACTTCCTCAACGATGATGCTTTTAGTGGCAGTCGGATCGCTAGATATGAGCCGTAGACTCAGTCGGTTGGTTCCGTACTCACTCAGTTGTTCGGTAAGCGGAAACCAGTAGGTAACACATGATCTTTTTTCGCTACTCAGAGCCTCTCCTGCAATGGGCCCGTAGACGTCATGAGTATAGGTTTCTGGGCGTAGGTCCAGTCTTACCTCGTCGTCTCTTCGTTTGAAATCAGTATCAGCAAGTACATGGCCATTAAGTTTGATCTCAAGGTGGTCTTGCATGGTCATGTGGTATCCACGAAACAGTAGTTGGGCAGCTGATTGGCTAATATCTTCGAAAATATTAAAGGTGTACTCATCCTCACCTTGGGGACGCTCAAGGATAGCTCGTTGCGCCTTGAGAGCGCCGGTTGATGTCCGGTCCGGCAGGAAGCCGGAATAGCCTCCCCAGGTCGCATCAAATACATAGTGTCGACGTCCGTTAAGCGTCTGCTTGTCAGAACGGAGGTGATGACTGTCATGTAAAGCAAGAGGATAGAACGGGGCGTGAGCGCCGCCAGCTCCGTGCATTATTTCGAAATGATTGTATAGGGATATGCCGTTGGCGCCCTGAGAGTACATGGTATGTGCGAGTGCCCGCTGCTGATCTTGGTCCATCGGTTGTTGGCCGGTTCGGTATCGGGCAATATTACTAGTCCACGGCATCATCGAGGGGTAAAACTGACAGTTGCTACCTGAGGTTAGCATGCTCCACTCCTGGTAGGGTAAGTTGAATTCTGCGTACATACAGTCTGCTGGACTAATGTAGTCAACCAACCCTTGTTCGATCCAAGTGGGTACATCGAGGCCAAGATACTGGCATTCCTCTATGGTGGCGAAGACATGAGCCCCTAGTAATCGGCGTTGGCCGCCTGGACCGCTTTTATTGTCTAACGCAGATCGAATTTGAGCCACCAACTCTGTTAGTAGGTGCGCCCTTTCGCGTCCGGTGTCAGGCGGGAAATAGCGCTGGTCTCGGAAACACATTTCGATTCCATCGACTTCGAACGTTTCTATAAGCCGCTTGACGACACTCAGAATAAAAGCACGTACTTCTTCATTACTAAAATCTAGTGGTGTAGTTTCTTGGTAATTAGCACCAGGAGGCGCCTCGCTTAATTGCAGTCGCGGGTTGTTTACTATGAATTCAGCCCCAGCACCGACTCCCTGTGCAGTAGAGACTGCACCATGGTTATCATTCATACGAAAACCCGCAGCGAAACGGATGTTATGTTTGTGGCACTGATCCAGCAAGATTTCGAGCGGTTGTTTCCCTTGGTCAAGTAAGGGTAGAAAACGACGATGCTGGGGTCGAGCGTCGTAGTCAAATCCCTCAGTACGCCAGTAAGTGGTCCAGCCTTGTGTGTAGGCTTCTTGAATAAAGAGGTCAACACCCGCAGAAGCCATCTCATTAATCAATGCCCGTAGTGATTCCTCAGTCGCGGGGTCAGGAAGATAGCGGCTAGCAAGGCTCGATGGGTCGCTCACATAGATGATGTTTCCGCTATCTATATCTTTTTGGAAGCTAGTCTTCATAAAACCACCTTAAAGGGATAATTTTGAGTTTCATATGTCGGCGATACTGACCGTAATTCTCGCCGAATGAATGCCCCGCATGATATGTCATTAGTACCTCTGATTGAGACTTTCCGCCGTCATTATTTTCCAGAAATGTAATGCTTGTGTAATCGTAGTCGAAGTTTTTATTGGTCTCGATTGTACGGCGATGTTGCCATGTTTGACCATCGTCTGTAGAGATTGCTGAGTGGAGGGGGTGCCGTTTTCGGTAGCGCGTCTTCCTTTCTAGTGTTGGAGTTGTATGATTGTAGACTGCTAACAAGTGGCCGGTGATAGGGATGCGTTTGATACTTGCCGGGGATACCGGGGATACGAGATCGTGTATTGGGGTGGGGCTACTCCAGGTCTCTCTGCTATCGTAAGAGGTTGCACCAAACTGGAAGCCTTGCGAGGTTCGGCAGAACATCAAGAGCGAGCCATCAGATCGTTCCACTAAGCCTGGCTCTTGAAGTCCGTCGACTGCTTCCAAGGACAACCGGGAGCGGCTTGCTGACCAGCTGCGGCCATCATCGTCAGAGTGAAACGTAGTTGATAGACAGTGGAAAGGGTCTGTCTCGGTAGTATTAGTTATCAATGCTAGGGGCTGAATGATGCGACCGCTCGATAATTGCAATAGGCGGTCATTATTCATCACCCAATTACCCGGTTCAGGGATGATCGGCCACCGTTCGCCCCAACTTTTTCCGTTGTCAAGAGACGATTGCATCCAATAGCTGCAATCGTGTTGGTCTCGCTTACGGATATAGGCGAGCAAGATCTCACCGGAGGAGAGCTGTAGCAAGCTCGGTGAGAAGGTGGTAAGCACATCGTTCTCGACAAGCACATGAGATGCTGACCAAGTACGGCCGCTGTCTTTGGAACGCGTAACCACTACTCGTGCGGGGCCATAGTCGCTAGCGTTTGAAGCATAGAATTCGCTATATACAAGTAGGATTGATCCGTCGTCTAACTGCAGGGCGGAGCCTTCGCCGTTGCGAGGATTCAAAGCACTGGCTGGACGCAGCATCAATTCGTGCCCTTTTGCCTGGATCTTACTATTCACAAAGGACTATGGTGTCATAGTAGTCGTGTTTCGAAAACTACTGAGGTAGATGCACTATAGTTGCTTAGACGCTTCGTCGTAGGGTAATAAGCCGATTGGTGCGACATGATATTGCATCTGCAGAAAATTAAGTTAGGCTATGCAGGGAGAAATTGAAATGTCTGATCTCAAAGAGGTCTCGATAGTCAAGAATATCGAAACGACTGGCGTTGTAACTACAGGAAAAAGATGGCTCTGCGGAAAAGAGGACCGGCCTCAATCGGTCAAGGATTACTTTCTGATGTACCCAGAGTGCACTACCGATCCGAAGCGGAAGTCCTATGGTTCTATCACAGAGCCCGTGCCGCCATTTTCGCCTGGAGGTGGTCTCATCCCAGTGCTTCTGAAGATGGATAATGGCGATCTAGCTTGCCTTATGCGGACCGGCGCACCGCACATAGGAACGGGCAGTGAAGTCAGTATATCCTTTTCAAAAGATCGTGGTGTAACCTGGTCTCCGTACCAGCTCGTCGCACGTGGCGCACCAAACGATGACCTAGACTATCGTGACCACTCGCTCGGTCAGGCCGAGGACGGAACACTAGTTGTAGTCTACGGTATTCTATTTGGTTTAAAAGAGGTATCACGTCAGGATGATCGTGACCCGCGTGCGCGACGCGAAGAACACATAGAAGTAGTCCGCTCTGTCGACGGTACCACATGGTCCAAACCAACTTTTATTCCCATGCCGAGGCCTGGCGTATTTGTACGGCCTCATGGGCAGATGGTTCGGCTATTGGATGGAACCCTCGTGTTCATGGCACGCGGGCACCAGAGCGACGAGATTCACGAGGCAGATTCTTCGGCTGATGAGAGGGTGAACTTTCTCTATCGTTCGTTAGATAATGGTATTACCTGGGAAGAACCTACTGAGATTCGCAGTGGATGGAGTGAGACAGGTTTTCTTCCACTTACTGAGGACCACTGGGTTGCCTACGTTAGGCATAATCATCAGCCTAACCAGATTGCTTATTCAAACGATTCCGGTAGAACCTGGCCACGCTGGGAACCTGGATCCTTAATATCCGAGGCTGAACCCCCATCTCATCTTGATGGTCTGAGTAATATAGGGCATTGGCGCATGGTAAACGGTAGGCACCAAAAGCCTTCTCCAGGTAGTGTCACCCGACTATCCAATGGATTGATACTTATTACTTACGGTTACCGTGCCTATCCGTTTGGAGTTCGTGCCATTGTTAGCCACAATGGCGGCAAAGATTTTGATCTGGGGACTGAGTATATTCTATGTGATACAGCGTTCAGCTGGGATTGTGGATACCCGAGTACCGTGTGCTACGACGATGGGTTGGTAGTCACCGTCGCATATACGCTCATGGATATCGAACATGAAGAATGGGGCACGAGTTGCGTCGCCTATCGTTACTCTCAGGAGCTGTTCGAGTGAAAGTAACGGCTGCTGGAGATTTTTCTAAGGAGGATGTTGTGAATGGATAAAGTTAGAGAGTGGGTTCCGCCTTCTCCGAGGGGAGAGCGCCGGATTGTGTTCAACAGCGACCCATCTACTGTCGCAACTCAGATTCTTCCGGACATAGTAACTGAGAAACATCTATCCCAAATGGTTGATATCTTTGGCGATGCTGGGATCGATACGCTCATCCAGGACTGCTGGAACCAGGGGTTTACGGTCTATTGGCGTTCAGATCGGCTACAGTATGATCAAAGGCCTCAGCACGGCCGGTTCCTGCATATGCTGGATCGCGGCGTACAACCGCTTCAGGTAATGAGGGACCGATGTCGGGAACGCGGCATGTCATTTCTCGCCGGATTCCGGATGAATGATACGCATGATTTCCCTGTATACGCTGACTTTATGCAGAATAATCCAGAGTTCATCCTGGAGGACCGTAGGAAAACTCTAGACATAAAACTACCCCCCGAAGCTAGTTTAGATAAGGGCGGAAAGCCCTTGGACTACAGTCACGAACCCGTGCGGGCGTTTGTTTATGAGGCCATAAATTGTCTGTTAACCGAAGTCGAAGTAGATGGTGTCGAGTTGATTTTTAGGGATCCGGGTTACTTTCCTGTACCGCAGGCCGCGGATCACCACCTTCATCTGATGACAGACCTTATTCAAACGATTCGGAGTAGGCTTGATGAGCTTGGTCAAGAGAGAGACCAGCGGTTACTTTTGGGAGTCAGGGTGTGGTCAACCTTGAGCGAGTGTCGTGATATCGGATTAGACGTTCCAAAATGGATAGCAGACGGCCTGATAGATTATTGTGCACCGATGGATTCGATGTTCTCTGATTTTAATGCTGAATACGAAAAATTCTCCGAACTCGCGAGTGGTGTTGAGTGCAGGGTATACCCGGGCCTTCATCCTTGGACGAGCAATCGGATGCGTAGAAGAGCAGTTCCGATGACGAATTCGATGTGTCGCGCACTCGCCCACACGTTCTACGCCGGTGGTGCTGACGGTGTATCAGTATTCAACGACTTTGTTGGAAATATGTGGAGTCCGCCCTTTTACCCCCAGTCGTTACATCGATTTCACGAACTTCGTGATCCAGAGCGAGTGTGTAGTGGTGAGCGGCATTACGTTTTCGATCCACCATGGGCTGGTGTCCCGTGGGGTGGCTACGGTAGGAATGGAGTTGGAGTGCTTAAAGCGCCGCGTACGGTTCTTGATCGAGGCAAGAGAGATCGTTCGGGAATCTTTCGTTTCGTAATGTACGAGCGCATGGATCGAGTATCTCTTGCCACGTTATTGCTTACTGGAGAAGGGTTAAACGAACATGATGAACTTGAGGTCCTTCTGAATGGGACCTTGCTCCCTGAAGGGCCTCTTGGAAATGCAGACTGGAGGACCCGTGAACGCTTCACTATGCCTGTGATTGCCACGAATGATCCCCCTGGGTTGGTGACGCGCCCAGGACCGCCACGTGGCAAGGGAACGGGCAATGAGGACCGACAGCCACGTTCCCTGATGGATCGACGTTGGTTTGTGCTGCCGAAAGAAGCACCTTTGTTCGGTGAGAATACGCTAACTATTACGCTAATTGATGATGGTTCTAAATCAACCGGTGAGGTGGTAATCGATGAAGTCGAGATTTGGGTACAGCCGAAAATAGCGTAAAGGCCACGATTTCTCTGAACTGCTTCTCTCGGGATGCGTGTGTTACGAGTACGGATCCGCTGCGTCACGCACGCCATCGCCAAAGAAGTTAAAGGCTAGTACGGCCACAACGATGAAAAATCCAGGAATGATTAGCCATTGGTGATCTACTAGTACTTCAATTTTCTGTGCGTCGCCGAGCAGTAGCCCCCAGCTGGTCATGGGAGGGGTGATGCCAACACCGAGAAAGCTGAGCGAACTCTCAGCCAGAATGATGCCTGGGATAGCAAGACTTGCTTGCACGATGAGATGGCTGAGGGTTCCTGGAACCAGATGCCTAAAGATCATTCTTTTCATACCCACGCCGGACATCTGTGCTGCGGCGATATAGTCCTCCCCACGATACTGAAGCACCTTTCCGCGCACCACCCGTGCCAGTCCGCCCCAGTCAATTACTGAGAGGATTACAACAATCAGTAAATAGCGGTAGCCGGAGGGCCATGTGAAGGGTATTGCAGCAGCCAGTGACAGCCAGAGAGGTAGGCTCGGTAACGCAAGCAGCACCTCGATAAACCGTTGCAAGTAGTGATCTACGCGGCCGCCGATAAAGCCAGATATAAGACCAATTACGGATCCGATTAAGAGGGTCAGAAATGTGCCAACGAAGGGCACCGAAAGACTTACTTGTGCACCGTATAAAATCCGAGAATATAGGTCGCGCCCGAGGGTATCGGTTCCCCAAAAGTTCCACCTTCCGCCATCGTCTACGCCTAATAGGTGGAGGTTGCTCGGAATTATCCATAGCAATCGGTAATCGTGGCCACGAACGAACAGTCGAATATAGTATTTTTTCGAAAAATCATCTGTATAAGTAATAGCCAGAGTGTCCGGATCGCGCGCTTTGATCTGGTTGTAAACGAAGGGGCGTGACAGGCGACCGTCATCATCACGGAAGTAGATCTTCTGCGGCGGCGCAAGAATATGTAGCGATGATTGCTCAGAGATGTCTTGGGTGGCGAGAAACGGTGCAATGAGTGCCCCCGTTAGCATTAGCAACACGATGATGCCGCCGGCAACGCCAATACGGTTCTTACGGAAGCGTCGCCACATAAGCTGAGCAATCGTTCTTCCTTCTGATTGTTCGAGGACGTTATCTCCGTGGTTTAGCAGCTGAGATTGGACGTTATTATTTGCCATAATAAATATCCAACTCAATCATACCGGATTCGAGGGTCAAACCAGGCCAGGGCGATGTCAGCGATAAGATTTCCGATTAAGAGAAAGATTGCTAGTACCATTAGGATGCTTCCAGACAAATAAATGTCCTGACTCATCAACCCCGTTAGTAGCAGTGGCCCTGCGGTAGGTATGTTCATTACTATCGAAACGATAGTCTCCCCAGATATGAGCGTTGGCAGCCACATGCCCAGGCCTGATATCACCGGATTGATCGCGATGCGGACAGCGTGCTTGACGATTACGGCTCGTTCGGGCAGCCCCTTAGCCCTTACCGCAGTAACGTAGGGTTCGCCGAGAACATCCAGCAAGTTGCCTCGAACCACGCGGATCAAGCCAGCTGTTCCAGCCGTTCCGATTACAACGATTGCGATCCATACATGCTTAAGAAGGTCGACAAACTTAGCTAAACTCCAAGGTGCATGAATATATTCGGCCGAAAATAGTCCTCCGACTGGCAGGCCTAATACCAGTAATGAGAATACCATGAGCACAAGCGCCAAAAAGAAATTGGGAATCGATAAGCCGATGAAACCCACGAATGTGGCGATATGATCGCTAAGCTTATTCTTGTTGAGTGCCGAGTAAATGCCTATAGGAATAGCAACTGCATACACAAAGACAAGGGAGAGCAGGGCAAGAAGAATGCTGTACGGTACGCGCTTCCATAAAATCTCACCTACTTCTTGCTCGAACTCGAACGATTCGCCCATATCTCCGCGGAGAAAATTAAGGACCCAGCCGCCATATTGCACTAGGTACGGTCGGTCAAGATTGTAGCGCTTGATTAGTTCGTCGACCATCTCCCTGTATTGGTCGCTGTCGTAGGCGGTTCCGCCAGGGTCGTCGAGTAGCAACTGTACCTTTCGTTCTACCCAGTTGCTGGGAGGCATCTGGATGATGCCAAAGACCAGGAACGAGATGATTGCAAGAGTCGGAATCATCCCTAGCAGGCGTCTGATAACAAAGGTAATCAAGTTGAAACCTGCTCCATAAACAAAGAAGTATAAAAAAAAGCGGGAGCCGACACCAGTGGCATCGGCTCCCGTTGAGTCAAATTATCGCTCTCGATTAAGAGTAGATAGGCTCAGCCGCCTGCTCGCGGGAATTCACAGTCAGCCTTGATGAACCACTGATCAACTTTAGCGGTCATCATAAACTTCTGGAACACACGCTCATCAGGGACGTTACCCATACACTTGTGCCGAATGACTTGTTGCGGTCTATCCGTAACAAGATGCATCCAGCTAAGGGTTTCAGTCGAGACGTAATCAAAGAACCTGCGAACGACTTCATTTTGCTCCTCGATTGAGGTTGCTGCAGCATATTCAAGCTCGAGCTCAAACGCTCTGTCGTACTCCGGTGGCTGTTCAATAGGAACGCCGAAGCCGTACTCAATTCGGTTATGCCAGATCCCCAGGTAGTGGAACGGTGCATATTCAGGATGTCCGGTCGAGATTTGGAACGCCATCTCTCCACCTTTCATCTTCTCCGAAAGAGTGCCGCCGTCAGCCGTAACTAGCGTGGTCTTGATGCCAAGCTTGTTCCACTCGCTGGCGACCGTTTCCGCGGTTGCCACGTTTAGTGGTTGACCTGCGATGGCCGGAACAAAGATATGGACGTCCTCGCCGTTGGAGTACTCGAGTGTACCGTCGCCGTCGCTATCGGTGATTCCGATCTCCGCAAAAAGCGATAGAGCTGCGTTGCGGTCAGGTCCTAAGTAAGTATCCTGAACTGGAGTATAGCTGGCGTGGTTTCTCGAGACACCGGATACTGATGGGACAGCTAGACCGGCAAAAACCTTCTCATTGACTTCCTGACGGTCCATACCGATCGAAAGAGCCTGACGGAACTGCTTGTGCATAGCAGCCTCTTTGAAGCCGGCATCTTCCTGCCCAGCTGGGTAACGCCATGAAAGCATGGAAGCCTGACGTGATCCCCTCCAAATGAGGACGTCGTAATTTCCTCGGTTAGAATTTCTCATGAGAACTGCGCGCTTGTTGAGGTCGCCACAGTCGTGAGCACAAACATCAACATCGCCTTGCATAATCGCAAGGTAGCGAGCTTCTGCATCTGGGACATAGGTGTAACGCACGTAGTCGGCGTAAGGAAGCTGATTGCCTTCTACATCCACTACTGGGTAATACGGGTTGCGCTCCCACAGAGACCCCTGTCCTTCGTTGAGCTCGAGAGGAATCCAACCCCAGACCATCGGAAGTTCTGGCGTCTTGATGAAACTCTGAGCCGCACGCAAGTCATCCCAAGTTTTTCCGTCGGTGAACTCCGGATGGAACTTCTTTAGGAAGTGCGCTGGTTTGGGGTACCCTTCGAAAGTTTCTCGGATTTGGCCAGCCCACGGGCCATTCGCGGTAAACCGTACGGTAAGATCGTCAACTTTGGTTACCTTGAACCGCTCGCCGTTAAATGAAGTCAGCAAGCTGATCATTCGCTGCGTGTAGCCTGGGTTTGTGTACATCTCTTCAAAAGGAAAGATGATATCTTCGGCAGTAAGGGGGTGACCGTCTGACCACTTTGCCCCGTCCCGGATACGTACTTCAACGGTATTGCCGCCATCGATCCACTTGTAATACTCGACATACTTGGGCTCGAATCCAGCGATTGGTCCGCCACCAGCAACGTATTCGTTGAGGTCCATTGGAATCTGGAACAGTGTCATCTCTCCACCGGCAAAGAACATCTGGTAATAACCTTGCCATAGAGGACTGCTCTGGCGAATGGTTCCGCCATAGTCTCCGATTTCCATTGCTACTTCCCGGACAAACGGATTACTCGGAAGCCGTTCGTCTACATTGGGAAGATCTCCACTAAGGACTCGCGCAGTGAGCAGTGGAGACTCGTTGTAGACTGTGTCAGCGGCCATGCCGCTGGCGTCAGTGCTTGATTCTTCAGTCTCGCCCGTGCCAAAAGCAAATGGAGCCATTAGGACCATAAGCGTAGCGACAGTGAGCAAGAAACTTTTCCTACTTCGCATAAAATCCTCCTTAGGATATATACAAGTCTCTGACTCTCCATCAATATTGGTTGCTCTGTCAAGTATGCAAGGGTGTCCGATAAGTGGAGGTGACGTATGGCAGACGATTCCGCTGGTACTTTACTAGCCGTACGTGACCTTAACGTCCGTTTTGAGCGCGACGAGGAGGAAGTGCGTGCGGTTAACGGCGTGGAATTTGACATCAACCTACAAGAGGTTCTCGGCGTTGTCGGAGAGAGCGGCTGTGGTAAGTCGGTTACGGGTTTCTCCATTATGGGGTTAGTGCCAAGCCAGGGAGGCCAAATTGTTAGTGGCTCGATTCAATATCGTGGAAACGGTCAGCCGATCAACTTAGTTGACTTGCCTCCAAAGGGTCAGGAAATCCGGGCCATTCGAGGCAAGGAGATCGGTATGATTTTTCAGGAGCCGATGCGAAGTCTGAGCCCGGTCTATACGATAGGGGAGCTTATTGGAGAGGGTGTTCGTGAGCACCTCGACCTTAGCAAGGAGGAGGCGCGAGATCTATCAATTCAGCTACTCGAACGAGTACAGATCGCTGATGCTGCTAACCGTGTCGACTCGTTTCCTCATCAGCTTAGTGGGGGGATGCGTCAACGGGTGATGATTGCTATTGCTCTGTCGTGTAATCCGAAGCTCCTTATCGCCGATGAGCCGACTACTGCTCTTGATGTTACGATCGAAGGCCAGATTATTTCTCTCCTGAAGCAGCTGCAGAGTGATTCAGGGATGGCGATGATGTTCATTACCCACGATCTTGGAGTCATCGCTGAAGTCGCGGATCGAGTAATGGTTATGTACTTGGGTCGTGCCGTAGAAGTAGCTAGTGTCAAACAACTGTTCGCGCAGCCGTTGCATCCTTATACCGCGGCACTTATGAAGTCTAATCCGGCGTTGGCGTCAGCTCCCAAGACTAGACTGAACGTCATACGTGGAAGTGTTCCAGACGCCACCGTTGAGATTCGTGGATGTCCCTTTGCAGACCGTTGCGATCATGCGACCGAACATTGCCGAACTGTAGCGCCTCCCGTGTTCGAGCCTGAGAAGGGCCATTATGTGGAGTGTTGGCTGTATGAGTGAGGTAGAGCAGGTGAGTAGGCCATTGCTCGAGGTGAAGGGTCTCAAGAAGTACTTTCCAATCCAACAAGGGATTCTTCGTCGTACGGTCGGCTGGATAAAGGCCGTGGATGGAGTGGATCTCGAAATAGGTCGTGCTGAGACCCTTGGAGTGGTAGGAGAGAGCGGATCTGGGAAGACAACAATTGCTCGGATTGTTGCCGGTCTCCTTGAAGCAACGGAGGGCAGCGTTATGTTTAGCGGGGGTGGTAACGAAGTCGATGTGACTACACTCGATGCCAAGGCTAAAAAGCTTGCTCGTCGGCACATGCAAATGATTTTCCAGGATCCATACAGCTCCCTTAATGCACGCATGCCTATTCTTGAGATTGTCGGTGAGCCGCTAATTGCACATGGAATAGCGAGAGGCCAGGCGCTCAAGGACCAAGTAGCACCCTTGTTGCAATCGGTTGGTCTTCAACCCAAACATATGAACCTCTATCCACACGAAATGTCAGGAGGTCAGCGGCAACGATTAGGTCTTGCCCGTGCGCTCGCTCTTAATCCAGAGCTCGTAATCTGCGACGAGCCTGTTTCTGCTCTAGATGTATCGGTGCAAGCTCAAATACTTAATCTGCTGTTAGAAATGCAGCAGAGTAGGGGGCTCAGTTATCTCTTTATTGCTCATAGTTTGAGCGTAGTCGCATGGATGAGTGATCGTATTGCTGTCATGTATCTTGGTCGTGTGGTTGAAATATCTAGTGGTATAGACCTGTATGAGCGACCACTGCATCCTTATACGGAGATATTGCTCTGGAACTATCCGGTGCCCGATCCGACGGTGGCACGGGAACGTCGTGTGCTCACTGGAGAAATTCCTAGTCCGGCAAACCCTCCGCCCGGGTGTCCTTTCCATACACGCTGCCCGCATGCAGAAGATCGTTGTAAAGTCGAGGTTCCGGAACTGGAGGAAGTGGAGGAGGGGCATTTCGTTTCATGCCTTCGCTGGCGTGATTTGTCATTGACCGGCAAGCCGATTTGGAACTCGCAATAGCGTGATAGACCTTAGCTCGGAATAAACCCGTTATCGGGATGCGGGTAATTTGTGATTTGCTCGTTGAGACGGCCGAATCAGTGAGGCCGACAGTAAAATGATAGCTGTGACCAGTTCAGCCGCAACCAGCAGCGTCCATCCCTTAGCCCAGAGGGCCTTGTCCACGGCCAAGGTAAAGGTCAGGTGAGCGCCAAAAAGCGAGAATAGCGCCACACTAAGAGCACGGGTAAGACGTTGGCGGAGGAGTCTCTGGGAGAGTCCGTCTGAGAACCAGTCATGAAGGAAAAGAATTGTTAATAATAGTGACAGGCAGGAAAAAATGAGGAAGACTTTATCAATAACTGGGATTGAGAGTGAGTAGACCCTTGCTTTCGCCAATACCACCAGCATCGCTTCCCTCCACTCTACTAATGCAAGCAGACCAAGGCCGCCGAAGACTAACGAGAGTAGGAAGCTCACAGTCACGTTAAGCCAGTTTTTGTTTTCAGCGTGGTGGGTGTCAGTACTCAATTTAGACCTTTGTCCTTAGCGTTCGTGTCGAAATTCATAACTGATCAAATTAACGGTTGGCTATACAGTAGCCTTTGATATCGTAACCTAATATTCATTTTCAGTTTTACTTTCTGACTCGATGCTGTTTAGCGCTTAAGATCATCTATAGAAAATCTTAAGGATCTGGTAAAACAGTAGGCATGAACCATCGACCAAAAACTCGGGGAGATCGCCGCGTAATCTATGTGAGTGATCCGTCTTTAATTGCAAGTCGCTATCTCCCAGATCCAGTCAGCGAACGTGACCTGCGAGAATGGATTGACGATGTTGCCTCTGCTGGTGTGGACCTTTTTATTCAAGAAGTATTTACCCAGGGCTGGACGACTTACTGGCGCACCGAAGAATTTGACTTTGACGCCCGACTGCAGCATAGGAGATTCCTGCCGATGCTTGATGCCGGAATCCAGCCTATTGAAGTGTTAATGAGCCAGTGTCGTTCCCATGGGATGGAGGTGATGGCTGGGTTCCGAATGAATGATAATCACACCGATTCCGTTCGCCAGGGTGTTGGGGATGGGGCCAGCTTTATTGTCGAGAATCCTCATCTTCGGCTGAAAGATCCGCCTGCCGGTGAGGCGTTTCAGCGAGGAGGTCTTGCTAGTCATCCGCTTGATTATAGTTTTGAAGAAGTAAGGGCGTTCGTACTGAACGTAATGACGACCTTTGTCAAGCTTTTCCCTGTTGACGGTCTTGAGATGTGCTTCCGTGATAATCGTTATTTTCCAACAGGGGAGGCGATAGAGCGGAGGCATCTTATGACTGACTTAGTCAAGCAAATTCGTATGATGCTGGATAGTACGAGTTTTGCTAATGGCAAGCGCCGACTGCTGTCGTGTCGTGTTCCTTCAACCGTCGAGGAGTGCAAAAACATTGGACTTGATGTGGGCTCCTGGGTGAAGGAGGGGCTAGTTGACTACGTGTCTCCTCAAGACACTATGTACGCGGAAGCGAATATCCCCTACGACGAGTGGAGGGAGCTTACCGAGGGAACTAACTGCCGACTTTATCCTGCGCTAATGAACTGGGTTAGTGGACCTAGTCGTGTAAGAACGAATGCGCAGCCCATAAGTCAGGACATAAAGCGTGCCCTTGTTACCAGCATGTACGCTCAGGGCGCTGATGGTATTTGCCTCTACAATCACTTTCTTATCATGAGGTGGAATGGCGGTAATGAGGGGGATTGGACCTATCGAGGCGTCGGAGCATACTCTCCATTTTACCCGATGGCCTTGCATGACATTCATGATCTTCGTGCACCACAATTGGCACTGAGAGGCAGACGCCACTATGTGTTCGATCCAACTTTGGGGGATAGTACCAGTTTCGGCCTGGAACGGTCTCATACTGGTAAAATTAAAGCTCAGAGAGCTGTGCTATCTCGTCCTGATGGGTGCGACAATTATATTTTTCGGTTATATGAGGACCTGGATGATGCATCCGCATCATGTCTCATATTTCGAGCCTTTTTTTTGACTACCGAAGATCTGATTCATGTCACCATCAATGACAAACCGGTCCCGGCGCGTGGGCTGCGTCGTCGTAATGACGAAATACGTAATGAGCTACTTCCACTATCAGTGCTTCCGGGTGCGACACCTGGTTCAACGCAATATGACAGCCGGCCCTTTGTCACCTATTGGTTTCCGCTTACAGCTGAGCTGTGTATTCGCGGAGAGAATAGGCTTGGTCTGCAATTAGTATCAGCGGGCAAGGGCCAAGATGTCTTGATCGAAGAGGTGGACGTATTTATCGTTCCAAAATTTATAGAGTGATTAACATTTATGGCTGTCGTTTCGGCGCTGCCGTTAGCTTTAGGTAGAGTGAGCGATATTTTTTTCATGTGCACACTCTTTAGCTAATCGAAGAGTGTTTGCGGGTAGCGGTAAGCGATACAACAGCTGCCCCACTCCGGATGCCTTATGTCCATCAGTGAATACCCACAAGTAACTATGCTGCCATCTTCGAAGCATGTAGTGCTTGGGTATCCGCAGTCAGGATGGAAGGCACTGCTGCTGATGACGTACTCGTGATTGAGGTCGAAGGAGTTGCCCCCATCTCTGCTTATTACCGCGCGAACTCCAAAGGGATAGTCGCGGTACCCGTATGTTGCGAGCACATTTCCGTTTGCTAATTTAACCAGGCTTCCCGGGGAAGCGCCCCCACGTTCCTGTGTGACAGTATCGTTCCAGATGGTCCACGTTTGTCCTGAATCCATGGAATGCGCAAATTGGTTAGGTCCATCGTTAAAACGTACATATGCTACCCAGTGCAATTCGTCCAGCGGTAGAAATCCCGTTTCGCTACCAGATGCTCGCAATAGAGTAGCTTTTGGCCACGTTTGGCCACCATCGAAGGACCAGTAGAGATAACTCATCCTCTGGGGCAAGGTTGGGTCTTCAGCATACCGCTCCTTTGTATAGTAGCCTCTTGCATTGAATACCATCGTTCCATCGAGGAGTCGCCGCTTTTGACCGTGAGGATGCAGTAGGAGTCCGCGCTCGGGAAACTCTAGCTCAACTGGGTCTGACCAAGTTGAGCCGTCATCTGACGAAAGAACAACCTGGATCGATTGAAATGCATGATCTGGGTGGTTCGGCTTAGATATTCGACCGCGTACGCCGGTGTGCTCCATGATTCCGTACGTCAGCACAAGCTGGCCTACTTTGTTTTGACCAAAGGCAGGGTTACGCATATCGAGATTTTTCTCAGGATCTCCTCGCACTACTGGAGAATAACCAGTCCAGTGTTTCCCTTGATTTGATGAGAAGGAGAGACTTATTTCGCCGCCACTACCTACGTGGGGAGAGCCGGTGCGGGTGGCACAACACAGTCGGCCATCATCTAGAGACAGGGCAACCGGGAAGAATCCTCCGCCCTTTTCAAACGGGTCAGGGTAGGTTGGCGCGGTTCCGAAGGAGTTTCGCAACGGATCATCCCTACATTCGGGAAACTGTGTGAAGTAGTTTTCAGATCCGTCACCTTCATTAGGCGTTGGCCAGCGTCTTCCGGTAGAAACAACGGGAATCTCTTCGCCCCTGCCGCTTAGATCCACTTGTGTTGCCATAGTAATCTCCTACTCATAACATTATGTCAAAACTTTTAGATGGGTAAAAGCTCTGAAGAGCAATGTTTCTGTTTTATAGATTGTCTATCAATGTTTTTTGAACAATTTCATGAATATTTTCTAATAGAAAAATTGCACATAGTTAAGGTGATTTTACCGTAATTAATATCGCTATAGTATGCTTTTCGGCACAGTATCCAATATGTATCTATTATTAATTTTTTAAATAATTCCAGTGTATCCATTGGTAACGGAGTTAGAAACATGTTCATTCTTTGTCATTCACGCAGCAATGCGAATAAACTTATGCGAACAGTGGTAGTGGCCGGAATTGTTAGGCTCATGATCGGATAGATAAGAGCATTTTATTTGTATCTATAAATGACGCTATTGTATGCCGTATGAATTCACTATCCTTTGCCAAGCCGTCCGAGCTGCGTTTTGACAACGAGCGACTTGAGGTTGCTTACAAAATGCTTGATCAGTGGACCAGCGGAGAATGTCCAGTAATACCTGGAGCGGCTATTCTGGTTGGCAAAAAAGAAAAGGTGCTTGAACCGCGATTTTTTGGGTTTCAAAATCCAGGTTCAAGCGCTGAGCGAATCCGTCGCGATGGAATTTTTCTGCTCGCTTCTATTACCAAGCCAATTGTATATCTTTCTGCTATGAAGTTAGTTGAGAAGGGACTTCTTAGTCTTGTAGATCCCGTAACCTATTACATACCCGAGTTCTCTGCGCATCATAAGGCAGAGACCCTCATTCTCCATCTTTTTACTCATACATCTGGTCTTCCCGACATGTTAGAGGACGATATTGAATTAAGACGTAGGCATGCACCACTTTCGAGATTTATCCACGGAGCCATTCATGATACCCAATTATTATTTAGGCCAGGAAGTGATTTACGTTATCAAAGCATGGGGACTTTAATAGTCTCTGAGATTATTCAACGGATATCCGGGACGACTATTCATGACTTTATCCGGCAGGAAGTTTTTGATCCGCTTGGAATGTGTTCTACAGCTCTAGGGTCTGCGAGCCTTGATAAGAATAGGTTGGTTGCCGTGGAAACACCTAGTTACCAGGATGGCGGAGATTTCGGTTGGAATAGCTCCTATTGGCGGGAATTAGGTGTTCCTTGGGGAGGATGTTTTAGCACCCCAGAAGACCTCGGCATTATATGCCAATTGATGTTGAACGGTGGCTGTAATAATGGCGTCCGTATTCTTTCCCCAAGTAGTGTCGAGGTGATGAGTACTAATCGCCTCGACACTCTTCCAGACTTGCCGGAGTCAATTGCACGCACACAACCGTGGGGTATAGGCTGGCAGTTGAATCATTCAGGAACTACCCACAGCTGGGGGGATCTGCTAGGTCGGAAGGTTTATGGGCATACGGGAGCGACTGGCACAATGCTTTGGGTAGACCCGCAACGTGATGGTTTCTGCGTGATCTTGACAACAGCAGAACTTACTCATTCGCGCCATCGATTAATCCGACTTTCGAATATTATTGCATCTTCATTTCGCTAAGAATATGGATATATATCCCAGAACAGGAATCAGGAATGATGATATAAGGAGCGTAAATAGTCACTATTCAGACAGTAGATTGGGTCTATTAGGATGATATTGTAGAATACTATTAATATTTATATTGTCCTTAAGATCATAATAATATCAATAATATGGTAAATAGTTAATTATCCATATTATCAAGGTACGTTCTTAAGGTATTTATATATTATGTATACCTATAATTTATTGCTCTTAATCTATGAAATAGATCAGATACTTTACCGTTCTTGAGAAATTAGGATCGTGCGCTGTATTTTCCTGAAGTAAGTATATAGATCCTGTAGAATTTTTACTTGTTGATAGTTGGCATACTTATTTTGCGCTTTTAGAAATGTTGTGACAGATCCGTATGATTATATTTATACTCCTAACTTGAGGCTCAAGGAGAGGACTATTGGATAATTTTATCTTATCCGCTCTCGTGGATTTTCCGGATGACTGCCAGAGAGGGGTTTATCAATTGGAAACCGTGGATGCAATGATGAAGAAATTGCGTGATATGGGAGTGCGACGCGTTTACTGGAACTATTACGGTCCATATGATGACGGTTATGTTTGGCTAAAGGACCTCCCAGCTTTCGTACATTCTCCTCGTAATTCTGAGCACTCCGCTAGTACTTACCGTCAACTCGGTAATGTTATCCGTGTTGCGGTACAGGCAGCGAAGCGAAATGGTCTAGAAATTTATGCAGTGATGAAACCCTACGAGACTGGCACGTCTTGTATTTTGCCTGAAGGTTCACCTGAGGCGCAGGAGTACGGTGTTTTGAGTCATCTAGGAAGTCGAATTCTTCAAGTGGATAAATTCGTATCTAAGCACCCGGAGATGCGAATTCGTCGGCGCTCAGATGATTTGCCACCAGGGCTTGTTGATATGCCGATCGAAACTATCCGTTTGTATAAAAGCGATAATTCTCCAACCCGCATAAAAAAGAAAAATATAGAAATCTGGACAAGCGAGAACAACTATCGCTATCAGAAAAAGAAAATCTCATTCGACTTTGTCGACGACGTTATGGTTGCTCCGCGTGACTTTACTGATATGGAAGGTAACCTTGTTACTGCTAAGGGAACTCCTGTTCGTGTGCTCTCGCTCTCGAAGATGAACTTGCGCGACAGGTACATTCTAGTAACGACAAACTTTGAGGATGGGCTAGGGGACTTTGAGAATGCTGCCCAGCACCTGATCTCAGCATTTGGCCGAGATAGAAAGGAGTTGCCAACTTCGGTCGGGCACGGACTGTCTATTTGGTGTTCAGAGAAGATAGGTTTCCGTGACTGGGGAATTGAGTTCGACAATGGTTTGTCGCGTCGGGTTATCCAGTTAGATGCTCCAAATCGATCACCGGTGCAAGGCCCGTGGTCCGTAGGACTGAATGGTTTTGTCGCTGTCGTCCGTGGTCGTAATTCATTTCTTCCAGCAGCATTGTGTGCTGGCTATTCAGAGGTTCGTTCTTACTGGCTTTCGAAAGTGAAGGCGTGTCTCGATGCTGGAGTGGATGGTGTGGATTTTCGGATTGAGAATCATTGTTGTCACACGGATGACCCGTTCGCGTTTGGGTATAACGAAATTGTTTTAGAGGAATATTCTCGTCGTTTCCCGGAGGAAAGCGTAACGGCCCCTATAGATGCTGGTCACCTCTCAGAAATCCAGGGAGAACATTTTGATAAGTTCTTGGAAGGAGCCGTTGAACTAATACATGAGTACGGCAAGAGGACCCAGGTTCACCTGAACGTAGAGTTTCTATGTCCGAAACCTCAGCCGTCACGGCATCTCGCATATCCATGGAATATTCGGTTTAATTGGCGAGACTGGTTGGCCCGAGGGTGGTTTGATGAAGCGACGTTGCGCACGTTTAGTGTAACTCCTGGATTTGTTCTGTTGGAGGATGCGTTCTCACGTGAAGTCATCGGAGCATGCAACGATCGCGGTATTCCGCTTCACTATAACCGCTATCTCAATGGTTCTCCTGATCACTACGCTAACGAATTGGATCAGGTATTCAAGGACGGTCGCTTTGGGGGATTTATTGTCTATGAGACCGCAGAACTATCTCTCAGGCCAGACGCAGCAGGCGGGGTGAAGGCAGTCGGCGGGTTTTTCGAGGCTGTTCGACACAGGTCAAGTCAGCTTGGGTTATAGACCCCACAATCGAATCTCCAGGGAAAACGTGCGACTATCAAAGGAGTTGATGACATTTTCATGAGTAGCGTAGAGGATGGATAAACCCATGAATAACGCAGAAGATACGGCGATGTTCAGCGGCATTTGGGGGAGCCTTGCGCTTGGCGCCATAGGTGACACTCTTGGTCGGCCGGTAGAAGGATGGGACTATGCCTCAATAGACGCTCGCTATGGCCGTTTATTAAATCCTGGGCAAGGGGACTATGACCAGACTAAATGGGGTGATATCGGTACAGACGATACAGCACTAGTGCAGATTCTGTGTCACTGTTATGTCAATAAGGGCGGTCCCATTTCAGTTGAAGACTACGGTCGCCAGTGGCTCGATGAAATGAAGGAGCCTGAGAAGTTCTACCATTGTATGCTCAATACTTATGAGCTGTTGAAACAGGGCTACTCGGCGCGCCTTACGGGCACGTTCAATATCGCCACCGGATGCGGAATTATGGCTATTAGTCCAGTAGGGATGTTTAACGCAGGGGATCCTGATCGCGCCTATATTGACGGCATCGATTTAGCATCCCTGGTTCAGCGTGACATAGATATGTTGGCGCCTGGTATTATCGCTGCTGCGGTAGCCGAGGCGCTGCGTCCCAACGCTACTATAGACACCGTGATCGATGCTGCCATCCGTGTGGCTCCTACTGAAACGATAGTTACTTTCGACAAACGCCAGCCGGATAATCTCAGGGAGACCATCGAGCATGCTATCCATGTTGGTTCCAAGTTCGACGATGTATTCGCCGCACGAGAAGCCCTCTATGCTAGTTGTTTGCAGTATGACCGTATAGATGCACAAGAGGTTCTATCACTTACATTCGGACTACTTAGAGCATCCAGTGGCGATCCTCGTCAGGCGGTGATAGGTGGGGCTAACATCGGACGCGATGCCGACACGATTGCTAGTCTCTGTGGACAGGTATGCGGAGCGTTACACGGGATTGAAGCGGTGCCGGGCGATTGGGTTCAATCTCTCGTGCAAGCCAATGGGTATCAAGAGCTAAGACAAACGGCGATTGACATGACGAATCTAGTTATTTCACAGGGAGCTAGGGCTAACAATCGCGTAAATGAGCTTGAAGGTCTCGTGGACTGACGGATGTCACAGGGGATAATCAAAAATGAGTCGTCGGTAAAGACGACTGAGTTGTTCAAGAAGGTGTTTGGGTGTATGGCGCTCGGTGCGATAGGTGACAATCTTGGTCGCCCAGCCGAGGTAATGGACTATCAGGAGGTGGAGGCTAAGCTTGGTCGGCTGGAAGATCCTTGGGCCGGCGTAGAAGGTGGCGACACGGCTTTTGAGCTTGGGACCGATGATACTGCGCTAGGACAAATTTTATCTCACTGTTATATCGAACGTGGAGGTCCGATTTCTGTCGAGGACTACGGTAGGAGCTGGCTCCGGGAAATGGAGCCAGCAAGTTTTTTCTACTGTTTACGAAATACCTATGAATTACTCAAGATGGGCTACTCCGCTCGAGTCACGGGAGGATTAAATATAGTTACCGGTTCTGGGCTGATGGCGATTAGCCCAGTTGGAATTTTTAACTTAGGGGATCCTGAGCGAGCTTACGTGGACGGTCTTAACATGGCGTCGTTGGTCCAGCGTGATCTTGATATGTTTATTCCAGGAGTGTTTGCTGCTGCCGTTGCTGAGGCTATGCGTCCTGGTTCTACCTGCGACCGAGTTATTGAGACTGCTATTCGTATAGCTCCTTCGCAGAGTATTGTCACTTTTGATAAGCGCGACCCGGACAATTTACAGGACACTCTAATTCAGGCGGTGGAGATCGCCAGTCGCTACCCCGATGTTTTCTCCGCGCGTGAGGGTCTCTATGAGCATTGTTTGCAATACAAGTTCGTTGATCCACAAGAGGTTTTTGCCCTTGCGTTTGGAATCTTTAAGGCATCACGTGGTGACTCGCATGCAGCCGTGGTGGGTGCTGCTAATACGGGACGAGACGCTGATACGATAGCTAGTTTAAATGGGCAACTGTGCGGTGCGTTGAACGGAGTTGAAAGTATCTCTCATGAATGGCTGGAAGGGCTGCAAAGGAGTCGAAGCTATCCCGGGCTAATCGATACCGCCGTCCGCATGACTACGTTGGTGATCAAGCGGATACGTGAGGAGCGTCTACGCGTGAGTGATATCAACAGCTTATTCAGTAAGGAAGTGTCTAAGGATTGAGTTTTCAAACATAGAGTGGTTAAGAAATTACCGTGTTGGAGCTTTGAATGTCAGAGGCGATGGCGTATCGGGATAGTCACTTGTGATGGAATGGCCGGGCGTTTCAGGCTACTAACCATGATCCTGCTGCTTGTATTTACTTGCTTGAGGTCTTTGTGCAGCTTCCTCCAGTCGATCAGGATAGACGTTCGCCGATACAGTCTCATTAGATTATTCCAAGGACTATGGTGCTGGATGAAGTCAAAATTAGAGTTTATCCTCTTTGAGGAGGCATTGTTTGCTCGACCAATCTCAGATACAAACCTTTCGTCGCAAGGGTTTCGTTTTAGGAGGTCCGCTGCTAGACGTTTCTACACTGATCGAGTTGCGCAGTGAGTTGCAGAGAATAGGAGCGGGAGGAGATCCTTCTAAGAACAACCAGCCAGTGTTAAATCGTGATATCGGTCAGGAGAAACAGCCAGTTCAGCAAATCGTAAACATTTGGCAGGCGAGCCAGCCCTTTCATCAACTAGTTTCTCGTTCGGACATCGCAGCTGATGTCGCTTTATTGACGGAAGCTGAAGAGCTGCGTGTGTGGCACGACCAGATCCAGTATAAGCCGCCGACAACCGGGGGAACTACTTCCTGGCACCAGGATGCTCCAGCATGGCCAGTCTTGTCGCCGGACATCCAAGTGAGCGCCTGGATCGCACTGGACGATGCTGATGAGAGTAATGGTTGCCTGTGGATGGTGCCAGGTTCACACACCTGGGGAGTAGCGCCCACCTTCACGGGATCTGACGGCAACCTGGTCGACAGGTATGAGGGACGTGAGGTTCTCAGCCAGCCATGCCCAGTACCGGCCGGCTACGTGCACTACCATCATTGCCTAACCTGGCATGCTTCATTTCCAAATCGGAGCGATCTTCCGCGCAGAGCAGTCGCCATCCATTACATGCCAGAGACCACCACTTACCTGTCGAGTGGTGAGCATCCGATGAAGATGTTTATCACTGTACTAGACGGCGAGAAACTAGAAGGAGAGGCGTTTCCGGTAGTTTTTCCTACGGCCCAATAACGTAGCCGATTGCGTATCGTACGTGGGTCAATTCAAGTAATAATATTTTTGGATATTTTATAATTTTTTTTACGGTTGTCAGTTATATAAAAAATATATTTTTATATTTCAGACTCTACCAAGGTTGCTGGTGTCTAACATCATCTCGCAGTGGTAGGTTGGTAAGCTGTGCAATCGACTTTGCTGTCATTACCAATGTATGGGCGCGTGGGCCTTTAACAACGTCAATGCGAAAGACTCGCGACTGAATGTTTAGAAGAGAAAGATGTACTGCGCTGCGGCGCATATCCATCTGGGGTTTGCGAATTCGGGTCCGGAAGCTGTTGTCTTTTTGCTGCGATATCAGAACGCCGGCAATTCGTAAGGTTTGTACGGATTCGAATGGAAAAAGCCTAGTGCGTATAAGCGGGCCTACGCCGAATCTATGTTCGATATGCTGAGCCGTTGTGTCCCAACGCCAGCGCTCGTGATATGCGGCGCCTAGTAGAAGAAAAACTGAGACCGCAATGGGGAGTGCATTAGTCCTACTCAGTAGAGGGACAGATTCCGTGGCAGTAAGTAGTGTCATGATTATCAGGGCGACGCCGAGCCCACTCAGTATCCAGCGGAACGGTGAGGACAAGGAGAGATCAAGAACGTCTTCGTTACGTTTAAGGGACAGGCCGACGTGAATTAGCATTTTATCCGCGTTCCTCCAGTTTAGTGCTCAGTTTTCCGTGGCTAACATCCATATAAGCATGGTAATGAATGATCAATAAATGTTATTTGGAGAAGAGGTTAAAGCTAATCGAGACAAAAATAATTGAACATTCAAAGTTATAGAACTATCGTTTTTCCTGCTCGAGCTGAGGCGTAAGTTGCCTGTGCGACCATTACTGCAGCAGCAGCCATTTCTACTGGAGCAGGAGAGGGAGAATTGTGTGCAAGGCAATCAATAAACGCATTTGGAGGCAAAGTAGCGCGGGATAACGGCAGTTCAACCTTGGGCGATGACCACTCACCCGAGTCGATATGGAAGACTTGGAGAGGGTGTGTTCCTGGAGCCATGCTTCTCTCTGAGGCGATGTCGGTACCCGTGGCCAGAATCGTGCCGCGGTCACCATAAATTTCTACTGTGGGGCCAGCTGCGACCTCTGTCCAGCTGGTTTGTAAGCTACCGGTAACGCCATTATTTAGGTCAAATATGATGTGAACCTCGTCCTCGACGTTTAGATCTACTATACTTTTTCCAGTTCTTGCCGTGACTGATTTTGGCTTTCCAAACATCCAAAGAAACCAAAGGAGTGCGTGAGCGCCTTCGTCCATTAGTGCGCCGCCGCCAGCGAGTGTCGGATCGGTCATCCAGTCTAAAATTCCTTCTCGGTCTTCCTTTTTGATAGCAAAGTGGTGACTGTGGCGACGCCGAACTGTATGGACCTTGCCAATTTCATTATTGTCAAGTAGTCGTTTAATTTCGAGATGTACAGCATCAAACCTCAAGTTGTATGCCTGCATAAAAGTAGATGAGGTCTGCTTTACCGAGCTTACTATTCTCTCCGCTTCTTCTACCGTGATAGCCATCGGTTTCTGTAGGAGGATATGCTTACCAGCTTGGGCAGCAGCAATGGCCAGAGCCGCATGGGACACGTTTTCACTACAGATTGAGACAGCATTTACGCTATCGTGAGCAATGATTTGATCAATATCTGCGTAAAACTTCACGCCAAGACGCTGGGCTTCTATATTTCCGCGCTCATGGTTAGCATCCCATACTCCAACGAGCGTAGTTTCTGGACGGGTTGCAAATACATCGCTCCATGGTCGTTGATGCGGGTGGGCAAAACTTAATAAAGCTACACCTATATTTTCATTACTTACCATTAGAAGAATAGGTTATTATATATTTAGAATAGATGCTACTGTCGATGTGTTTAGCTATAGATAATTAATATAATATATTAATAAAAAGGATGAAATTCAGTTACGATTTTTGATAGTGGGCTGAAATATTTGTCTATTTCTATCACTTTATTTGGTATCATATAGGTTTTTCTATAGTGTAGTTGGTCATAGTTTTGAGATAATTTCGTGTACCATTGGTAATGCCTGACATTTTTATAATCAATTATAAAAGATTTCATTTAAAAGGCATGCGTTTCAGTTAAAAATTGGTTAATAGTTTTCAATATAGGTGAATAAAAAATGGTATTACCGTGTTTTTTAAAGTGAAATATTCGATTAATATGCAGTATTATTGTCTGGTAATTAAGGTATATAATTTTTAGGGACGGGATATTCAAGGGTATGTGGTCCTCGGGTAGCGTTGGCTGCAATTCAGTGAGATAGTACCCGTGTGACAGCTTCAGTTCACTTTCATGATCGAGATCCAGGAACACGTTGGATAAAGGACGATAGCTTAGCTATTGATTCAGACGGACCTCTCGACTCTGCTCGGACTCTCACTCCGAATGTGGTGAGAGTGAAAGGCGGTTATCGTCTTTATTACCATGGTTTTGGTCCAGGGCGGCCGAACGAAGAATCTTCAGGGTATATCCTGAGTGCGTTTTCAGAGGATGCTGAGACGTGGCAGAAAGAAGAAGGGGTGAGAATCGACGCGGGAGGAGAGTTTGCCGCTGACTGTATCTGGGGGCCAGACGTCGTTTCGCTTTCTAGCGGTGAATACCGCATGTATTTTGAGGGACGTACCAACCAGGATGATGGCCGTGTCAAAAGCGTAATTCTCAGTGCCGTGTCAAAAGATGGTATTAACTGGCAGCAAGAGACAGGAACTCGTTTAATGGGGGAAATATTGTCTTACGGGGCACCGCGCTGCATCTCGATCGAGTCAGATGGTAGCCGTCAAGAAGGAGAAAATCGATTTCGACTTTACGCTAGTGCGTCACCATTTTGCGAGGATTACTTCACACGTGATGGGAGCTATACCAACTGCAATATTATCAGTGCGGTCTCAAAGGACGGTATAACGTTTGAACTTGAACCCGGGGTACGGGTAATCCAAGACCATGATTTGGAGTCATACTCTGTATACGCTCCAGAAGTGGTCCGTCTCGGTGTCGGGGGCTATAGAATGTACTACGCGGGCTGGACGGCTGCTCCGGAAGTTCCGGCCGGATCTCCGTACCACGGGCGTATCTTTAGTGCCTGGTCGGCAGATGGGATTGCATGGCAGAAAGATCCTGAAATATGCATCGACAATGGCGGAAAATGGGATCGCGCTAAGGCGTCTGAGCCATGTGTAATTGATCTTCCTGATGGTCGATTTCGTATGTTCTACGAAGCCTGTGATTACCTAGGCCAGTGGAGAATTGCTTCCGCTACCTCCGTTCTTTAGTAATTTAAGCCATCTTTGCTTTTGGCTTTCTGTGCAGGTGTCTCTGGTAACGGCAGGTCGATAACTCTGCAGTTTTCCATCCGCGTTTGAAAATGGCGCTTAGAACTGTGGACTGCCAATTGATGAGTGGAATTGTTTTGGGATCATGGGCGGGTCAGTATCTTCAGCGAGTCGCCGCCAGTTCCTCCTAAAACACGGATTAGTCCTATCTTTTTCCCCGCGGTTACAGTCGGTGCTTGGACAAACCACTCAACGATACGGCTTCCTGTAAGTGGTCGCAGATGGCCCAAGTCCTGGTGGCCTCGCTCCGAAAGCAACTCGACGCCTTTTTCAAGTATCAAGCTTACTCGCACTGGTTGGATTCGAGGTAAACCTTTTCCTAAATTAGTGATGTTTGTTGGCAGCCGTCCGCGGTTAGCAATCCGCGCCCGGATACGAAAGACTGTGCCACCTACAGCAGCTACTTCTACCTCTTCGGGTACTACCTGTGGATGTCGTTCCGCAAAAGAGCGTGTGAACTGGTACGATCCCTCCACCATTGGCTCTAGTTCTTGCACGAGCGGATTGTCGATCGCAGTGAGCACCAGGCCACCTATCTCTACCGAACCTATCTGAGGATGGTCAAACTGACGCCACGGCTCAAACACATGGAACGAGTGTCCGTTTTCATCCCACCAGCGGAGTAGGATACGGTACATTTCGTCCTCACTGCATTCGTTCGGGGATACCCCAGCGGCGTTAAGGATAGTTCCTAATTCTATCTCAAATCCTGGGATTCCGAGTTGATGATAGTAGAAGCCCAGTGCGTGACCTCGCTTTCCGGGGCGGTAGCGGCTATTTCCGTAGGAAGGGTCACTGATAGCGACTGCTGGACTATCAATTGCCTTCGCTCCCTCTTGAGCGATCTCCTCCAGTAGTGCGTCGTCTCCTGGGTCTAGGTCTTCACGGGAGCCCCATGCTGGGGGACGGATTATAGATGCTGTGCCGCAATGGTATCCAAGAATACCGCACAGCTTAGGTTGGCGAAAAACAAATTCTGCTAGGGAACGCATTTCCGGCTCGCTAAACGGGTAGTCCCCAGCTCCTTGTTGTTCTCCCTCATGGCGCCAGTCGTGTGACCAATTGCGGTTGAAGTCGAAGCTTCGTCCGGCGTGCAGTTCTGGTTCTCCTGGATGGAACGCTTGTAAACCCGCAATCCGGATGTCGTCTGAGCCATCCCAGTCGTTGATCATCCCTTCAGGAAAGACGCGGTAATAGGGGCCGAGTGATGTGGGAGAACGGCGTTTTAGTAGCCTATGCTCCTCCGGGTCCTGGACATAGCGGCCGTCTGGATGTTCCTGGCGAATTGTCAGGATCAAGCCATTGCTATCGACGTCAGCGGCGTAGATGGTGTTCGGGGCACGTTCCTCGATATCGGTGCGGCTGCGGATACGAGCAGTGGTAGCTATGCAGAATTCGGATGCGTCAGCACACAAACGAGGTATTAGGTAGAGTGTAACTCGCTCCAGCAGGCCGCCGGTCTCGTGGTCTGATAGAAGGCGTTGAGCTGTGTAGAGGGGACCATGGGCTGAGGCTGGTTCGTGGGCATGGATCCCACCATGTATCAGGAATGCTGGTCGGTCAGACGGTTTACCGGAGTCAAAATCTGTCAAAGTTAGCAGATGGATGTCCCGTCCCTGCCGTGTGGAGCCGATTGAGTTGAGCTGGCATAGCCTAGGATAGGAGTCAGAAAGATCTCGAACTAACGAGCTTATTTCTTTATAAGTATAGAAATGATCAAATTGTATCATTCGTTCTGACATTTGATTGGGCTCGTCAGAGGCCAAAAATTTACATTCAGGGCTAAGGTGGTCACGGTTGAAAGCGTACCACATAATGCATTGTGTCCGACTCGTGATACGCCATGGGATGTCCCCTACACATGCTGATCTCATGTATTATTAGAGGTCATGCCAACTGTTTCCCGCTTATTCTTGCGAATTGATACGCCGATGGAACCGCCCTCTTGGGCAGTCATGCAACGTGCGCTCCTAGACGACCAGATCCCTGCTATAGAGACGTTTTACGCCAAATACTTCGACGAGCGGGGTTATCTGCGTTGTGTTCCGCGCTGGGGAGGAGATGACGGTGCCGACGATGCCGCGGAGAACTTCACCGGCTGGACCCTTCTGTACGCACTCGGTGCTGATAAAGTTGTGTTAGAAAATTACTTGCATGCCTGGGAGGGACACTTACGTCAGTATACTGAGGCCAAGACGGCCAAGGTCGATTTTGCTCGTGACGGTATGTACTTCAAGGAATTCCCGGTCATGTTCGACTGGGGCCACAATGGTGAGGGGTTTAACGCCTTTTTTTTGCAGGGGCTCTGTTCCCCATACGATAGGGCCTTCCAAAATCGAACTCGCCGCTACGCCAGTTTCTATATGGATGAGGATCCTATAGCTAAAAACTATGATCCTCAGCACAGGGTCATCCGCAGCATGTTCAACGGAAGCCGTGGTCCCATGCTGCGCAAGGCTACTGCACTGGACTGGGCTGGTGACCCAATCGAAATTCAGGGCCGTTTCAAGCCTGGTCATGAGGAGAACACATATGAACAGATGCTGGCTCATTTCGCTGAATACAATGATGTGGTTGGTGATCACCCGCTTAATCTGCAGATCACCACGCTAGCAATTAACGCTTATATGATTGCAGGCGAGTCCAAGTATAGCGACTGGATTATTGAATATGTGGATGCATGGAAAGAACGAACGGAGGCCAACGGCGGCATCATCCCTTCCAATGTGGGACTAGATGGTACATTGGGAGGAGCGTGTAGTGGCCGCTGGTGGGGAGGAACTTATGGCTGGGGCTTTTCTATCGACGACTATCTCAACCCGGGAACAGGCGGGAGAATCCATCGCCACTCGTTCATCGAGAGGGCGCCGCGTGGGTTTGGTAATGCTTTGTTGTTAACCGGAAATCAGCGTTATGTAGACACTTGGCGCGGTGTGATTGACGGGGTAAATAGCAATTCCAAAGTAATCGACGGAAGAATAATGTATCCCCAGAACTATGGTGAAGAAGAAGGATCCCCTAATTGGTACAATTACGGCCCCCAACCCTATACCAATGGCGCGCTTCCGGTCTGGTTTTGGTCAATGGACGAGTCTGACAAAGATCTGGTTAGAACAGATGAATGGGTGAGGTATCTAGGAGGAGAAAATCCCGATTTTCCGATAGATTCGATTCAACATGATTTTGCGGAGTTACGCAGACGTGTCGAACGCATGCATCAAGATTCGACCTCAGCGGATGCGCGTATGTCCGATGATCCAAATGGCTCTAATCCGGCCATGGAAACTGCACTTACTCAGCAGAAGTTGGGAGGGTTGGAGACTGCTCACTATGGTTTTCCTCTTCACTGCCGTCTGCGTTACTTCGATCCCGAGCGGCGTCGACCAGGTATTCCACCAAATGTGGCGGCACTCGTTGACTCCATGTCAGACACTGAGGTCGCGGTGACGCTGGTTAATCTGGACCAAGTCGAAGGGCGCACCGTGGTAGTCCAGGGTGGTGCCTACGGCGAGCATCAATTCGAAGATGTAGCTGTAGGGTCAACAAAGTCGACAATCGAGTGTCCACATTTCACGGTGCATCTTGAGGCTGGCTGCGGCGCGCGTATCGTACTTGGTCAGAATCGATATGCAGAGCGGCCCACGATTATGTTTCCCTGGGACCGATCGGAATAGGTGTCTATCGGAGAAATTGGTTCTTTGATCATGGATGGAAAAATCAAATGTGGAACCTTGCTTAGCTGTGTTAGGGTCCCCGTCGATCTTAGCACAGGAAAATCAGAAGAAGGATAGGTTTATGTCGCGAATTATTCTCGAAGAGGCAATCCGAAGGATGACTGTTGAAGGATGGTGCGTACTTGATTCAGTTATCCCGCCTGACGAAGTTCAAGGTGTTCGCGATGCCATTCTAGAAATAGCTCAGTTAGGTCCAGACGCGGATAAGCCACGAATCGGGATTGGCGGTCTGGTTGCTAAGACTCGGAATTTTGCACCTTACGTAGCAGAAGAACGGCTGTTGGGTGTTGCTCGTGCCCGACTAGGTACACCAGTACGGATTTCCATGACTCACGGTATCGTTACTAGGCCCGGATACGGCCGCGCTAATTGGCATGGAGATTGGCCGTTTAGTCTCCGACAGGACCAATCAGTTTTGCATCCGTACCCTTCTGATGTCCCGATGCACATCACGACCTTATGGGCTCTAACCGAGTTTAGCTCAGCAACCGGTGGTACTGCTATTGTCCCGGGTAGCCATCGCTTTGGCAATAATCCTTCGGGTGACAATGGGTATGATGAGAACGTGGCTGCCCCTTCGGAACTACAACCATGCTTAGAACCGGGCGATGTACTGATGATTGACAGCAGAATCTGGCATACTAATGGCGATAACATCAGTAACCAGACACGTGTCGGTATGGCGGTGCGCTACCCGCCATGGTTGTTGAAAATTAATGTGCGTACCGCTGGACGTAGTCAGTACGAGCGGGCAATTGCGGAGCCGGGGCAGCGCGGTGATGATGTAATACCAATAACCCCTGAGCAGTACGAGGCACTTCCGGAACAGGCAAAGCCCCTATTACGCCACATAGTTATTGGGCAGAAGGTGAAGACAGTATGAGTATTCCCGAAGAATTTCATACCATCAGTTCTGAAGAGGCGCTTCGCCGAGTGCAGACTGAGGGATGGTGCGTGATCGATGGAGTTATTCCGCAGAACAGCGTCAATGAGGTGAAGGACAACCTTATAGCGGTCCTCGCCGGGAGATCCTCAGTAAGCGGCGTGATTACTGAGGATCAGTCCTTTGTCCCATTCCTGCTGGACGAACGGCTATCAGCGATCTCTGAGGGATTGTTCGGCGATGGGTACCGCATAGCGAGGACTGATGTAATTAGCGCTGGCTCTGACTATATTGGCACTGGCTGGCATGCTGACTGGCCGTTCTCTGGTGAAGGTAGCTACCAAGTTGCCGCTCCCTACGGTGACCTATCTATGGCTTTGAGTACTACCTGGATGCTGACGGATCCCTCGGTAGCAACCGAGGGAACTCTTATCGTTTCTGGCAGTCATCGCACGGACGGTAATCCCGCTGGTAGTGGTGATGCCGACGGAGACGGCTATGGCGTCGGCGATAGGGTTGCTTCGCAGATGTTACCCGAGGTTCCTGCCGGGAGCGTACTAGCATTCGACAGTCGTCTTTGGCACCGCCATACCTCTGCGAACGAGGTGATATCGGCTGGCGTTGACAACGTTGGACAACGCCTCTGGCTTGATATCCAGTACGTTCCATGGTGGTTAGATGTCTCAAGCATGATTCCCGGGTTAGCAGATTACGAGACTCGTGCTGAGGGACTTGGCTACCGACCGGTTGAGCTTGGGCTGCTTGATGACGCGGTATTTATGGATTTGCCGGATTCAGTCAAAGTTCTTTTTGACCATTTGCGAATTGGACAGGAGGTCATCCCGTGGCATCCAGACGCCCCAATCTGATACTAATCTCCGCTGATCAGTGGCGCGGGGACGTATTGGGGGTGGCTGACGACCCAGTCATTCATACGCCTGGTATCGACGCTATGGCGGCTACCGGCCATTACTTTCCTAGTGCGATAACAGAGCAACCGTCTTGCGTAGGAGCAAGACGTACGCTGTTCAGTGGTCAGTGGCCAGTGACTCATGGCATGACCGGCTTCAATGACCTGGAGCCATGGCCGGAGCCTGATACTCTATGCCGGGTATTCCAGCGCCACGGCTACCACACTTACAGCATTGGCAAGCGCCACGTCTATCCGCAAGACGCGTGTTATGGATTTGATCTGGTCCGTACCCATGAGGAGGGTCGTTTCCTTAGTCCTGGTTACCGGGACGACTACCTAACTATGCTTTCCGACCAGGGGTGGGGAGATTTTGGCCTGTTTGGTGCCGGAGTGACCAACAATAGCTACCACGCTCGTGCCAGCGTCTTGCCGGCGGAGCTTCACGTTACTACCTGGACTGTTACCGAAGCGATAAGGGTGATGGAAGACCACGTTAGGACCTATGGCCGTGAAGAACCATTCTTTCTTTACGTTTCCTTTAGTAAGCCCCACCCGCCTTGGGATCCTCCGCCGCAGTTTTTTGATCACTACTACGCCGACGCCGACTTGACGATGCCGGTTGTAGGTGATGCTGCTGGGTATGTTCAATCTCCTAGTCCATTCGTTGCCGGAACTCACGGCCCTATCCCTGAGGGAGAGGTTTACCAAGCTAAGGCTAAGGACCTGCGTCGGGCACGTGCAGGATATTACGGTCTGATCGACCAGATTGACGCTCAGATTACTCGCCTTGCCTACCATTTGTGGCGTTCACTCATAATACGCAACACTATCTTCTCCTTCGCTAGTGATCACGGAGAGATGTTGGGTGATCATCACTGGTGGGCAAAATCAGTGGGATATCAAGGTTCGATTCGCGTTCCTTTTGTCCTCAGTTTTCCTAAAGAAATGTCGTTACCAACTGGGGTCCGCTATCCGGAAACCACAGTTGGACTGGCTGACCTTATGCCTACTGTTTTAGATGCATGTAATTTACCTATACCCGAGCGCTGTGATGGAGCGTCGTTGATGCCTCTAATTCGAGGAGAAGTGAACGAGTTGAACCGAGGACATCTACACGGCGAACATCTCGAGTACTGCCATTTTTTAGTTGACCATACAGAGAAATTTATCTGGCACTATCGGATGGGCGTTAAGGAATACTACGACCTGCAGGAAGATCCAACTGAGTGCCATAACCGGTACTCAAACAAAGGACGTCCGCGCATGCTCGAAGAACAGTTGAAGGCGCTGCTTGTTGATCAGGGGAGAGAATCAGAATTCATGCGGGGAGGAAGATTAGACGATGCTCTCGCCCAGACTTATTCTCACGAACCACCAGACTACGCACGGTAGAGTATAGGATCCGACGGTGCGTATTGGCATCGATACTGGGGGAACCTTCACTGACGTCGTTGCTTATGATCCTGGCCGGGCGGGGATAGTGTTCCACAAAATTGCCTCAACTCCGGACGACCCTGCTATCGGTATTCTCAGTGGTGCCAGGCAGGCAGTTGAACTATCCAAAGCTAAGGCTGCTGATGTGGAAATGCTCGTGCACGGTACTACGGTTGCTACAAACCAGGTTCTCCAGCGTTCTGGTGCAAAGGTTGCTTTCATAACAACCGCTGGATTTCGTGATATATTGCATATCCAGCGGCAAGCGCGCCCCCTTATGTATGATTTACGGGCGCGCCGCACTGCATCGTTGGTGCCGCGCCATTTACGCTTCGAAGTGCGCGAACGGATGCGCTTTGACGGTACGGTTCAAACTGAGCTCGACCGTACTGATCTTGCCAGGGTAATCGAAGCTATCGATGCATCGGGAGTGCAGTCTGTCGCGGTTGGACTATTACACAGTTATGCGAATCCTACTCACGAACGTGAGATTGGCGAAGCGTTAGCACGGAGACTACCGGGTATGGCGGTCAGTCTTTCACATGAACTAATCAGCGAGCATGGTGAATACGAACGCTTTAGCACCTGTGTGATGAACGCTTTTGTTCAGCCAGGAATTAAGCGCTATATCACTCGTCTTACCAACGGTCTTCAGCGGGCTGGTTTCGACGGTTTGCTGTACGTCATGAAGTCTTCGGGTGGCGTCATGACTGCAGAGGCGGCGGCACAGCGGTGCGTCGAGACAGTACTTTCTGGTCCAGCTGGCGGTGTAGTCGCAGGCACTGCAGTGGCACGGGCACGAAGTACCGTTAGCCACGCATCTGCTGACATGATAACAGCTGATATGGGCGGTACAAGCTTTGATGTGGGGGTAATCCAGGGAGGCACTATTCCGTTTTCACGTGATACCGAAATGGGAGGTTTACCTATTGGAGTGCCGATGCTTGATCTCCATACCGTGGGTGCTGGCGGTGGTAGTATCGCATGGTTAGACGCTGGTAATGC
>CAZTZA010000009.1:0-7705 GCA_964618015.1 uncultured Spirochaetaceae bacterium
TAGTGGAAGGATGTCTTGGTGCCGATAGGTTAAGGCTTTCATGACGTACCTCCGGAAAAGTTTGGACCTGATGATATTCAATGCGTCAGCTACTTATCAGTTTAGGATGTTAATATATGACGCTCTCTTTGAAAGATTGATGGATATTATGTTTTTTTCATAGTTGAACTATTTGTTAGGGAAATTCGCATGAATTTTCTTTAAGCTTCATTCTAGATTTCTGACTGCCAATTTGTGGACTTGGAACTTTCTGATGTGAATTGGTCGCTTGTTTATTATAGTTTGCGATACGGGGCTTGATGTACCCGGGCAGGACTCTTCCAGATCAAGCTTATAGATGTTTGGTTGACCGACCTTGTCATCGATAAGAATAGCGAGTTCACTATCGGGGCATCAGTGCAGATAGATATGAACATATACCTTGTCCAAAGCAGCTTCGATAATGATTGCAAGAAAAATTTCGCTCAGTTCAGATGAGTAGGCAGGTTGCTGCCTACTCTGGATGCTATCCGACGGCATATCTGTTGAGATGGGGTAGGCAATGATCGAGATCCGGCAACCGGCTTCCTATCGCTATACCTATTCGTCTGATCATGACATCGTCGCTCGTGTCGAAGTTGGACAGGACGTCCGCATCCACTGTGTTGACTGTTTTGAAAACCGGTTGATTGACGAGAAGCAACACTACTCAGACATTTGCGAGTATCCTTATCTCAATCCTCAGACTGGACCTGTTTATGTTAATGGTGTCGAAGAGGGAGATACCTTGTTGGTTCACATTAACGAAATCGAGATTACCCGTGACTGGGCGATGACTGGTCTGGTTCCTAATTTTGGCCTTCTTACCAATACGACTACTACTCGGATGCTCAATGACCCATTGCCCGAGGTCGTCCGCAAAGTTCCAATCCACGACGGCCGCGTCTGGTTTGGTCCATTAAGCCGCCCTCTAACGCCATTTATGGGTACGATTGGTACTGCGCCGAAGCTTGAAGCGATTAACGCACTCACCCCGTCGAGTTATGGTGGTAATATGGACTGCCCGGAGACTTGTGCAGGCAACACTCTCCATCTTCCGGTTCGTAACGATGGGGGGTTGTTCTTCTGCGGCGACGGTCATGCTACCCAGGGACATGGTGAGATCGGGGGAGTCGCGTGTGAGGTGCCGGTAAACTTGGTTTGTCGGTTCGGAGTGATCAAGAACCAGGCTATTGATTGGCCTCGAATCACGAATAGGACGCATATGATGGTAATCGGAAGTGCTCGCCCGCTAGAAGACGCCACTCGTGTCGCTACCACAGAGCTGATCAAGTGGGTGGCTGAAGACTATGAGATGGATCCTATCGACGCCCTAGTTTGGATTACACAGATCTTGGAGCTAAGGGTCGGCAATGTATGTGATCCGAACTATTCAGTGGTCGCTGCCGTTCCGCGTTCAGCGTTAACGGCGTAGGATATATCTGATGGACGGACGTGTTAAGGATAGGGTTGCAATTGTCACTGGCGCTGGGTCTGTGGGTCCGGGAATAGGTAACGGTCGTGCAACAGCGCTCGTTTTTGCACGGGAAGGAGCCCGTGTACTACTGGTGGATCATGAATTGCCATCTATGGAACTTACTCAGCGGATGATTTCAGAGGAGGGAGGCGTGGCATCCACAATCCAAGCTGACGTCAGTGATCCCCTAGCCTGTCGCAGTGTTGCCGATGCTTGTGTCGAGCGGTATGGACGAATAGATATCCTGCACAACAATGTCGGTATCGAAATTGCCGGCGGGCTCTTGGACACTACCGAGGAGGTATGGGACAAAACTTTGTCCGTTAACCTGAAAAGCATGTTCCTGATGGCTAAAGCCGTTGTCCCTCATATGGAGAGGCAAGGTGCTGGTTGCATCGTCAACATATCCTCCATTAATGCGATACGTACACTTCCGGCTCTATCGCTGCCGTATGCAGTATCTAAGGCCGGGGTGATAGCATTTACTCGCGAAGTAGCCGTTGAATACGCAGATAAAGGGATTCGAGTGAACGCAGTGCTTCCAGGGAAGATGGCCACACCTTTCGTGGTAGCAGCGCTTACTGACGCGTATGGCGGTGACGTTGACGCCATGATGAAACGCCGCGACGGTATTTGTCCAACTGGGCGCCAGGGGGAAGGTTGGGATGTAGCAAATCTGTCTCTATTCTTGGCTTCAGATGAAGCTAGGTATATTACTGGTGAGTCCGTGGTTGTAGACGGAGCTCAGACATGCCGTATCTGAGGGCATTATGGTTGGCACGTTGCAACGCGCTTTAAAGGTCTATCTGGCAGGGGAGATCCACTCCGATTGGCGTGCTGATCTGGCTACTGCAGTCAAGCGAACTGGTGTCAGAGCTGATCTTCTTTCCCCGGTTACGGACCATAGCGAAAGCGACCAGTGCGGAGTTCGAATTTTGGGCGAGGAGGTTAGCTCGTTCTGGCGTGATCACAAAGGAGCGGGTCTTAACGCAATACGTACGCGTATGCTCCTTCGTGAATCCGATGTAGTGGTGGTCAAATTCGGAGAGCATTATAGGCAGTGGAACGCGGCATTCGATGCTGGATTTGCTTCTGCGATTGGTAAGCCAATTATCGTCTTACACGATGAAACGCTTGGACATGCTCTTAAGGAGGTGGACTCAGCTGCATTGGCCGTTGCTTCAACGGTAGAACAGGTGGTTGAGATCTTACGCTACGTGCTGTCAGGGTAGCCCGAGTAGTCGCTTTCCCTATATGTGTCGGAACATGGCTCTAAGGAGCCGAGTCATATTCATAGAGGCCGGTGTTCTTCTGTTAGAGATCCGAGGCTCGTGACAACGAAGGCAGATAGTCCGGTGGTTGATTATCTCGCTTTCCTTTGTTTGGGACGACGGTAGTCTTAGGGAGCCTCTTGAGACGGTGGGAAGTATGGGGCTCGGCTTGCAGGGGACTCAGACCGTTTGCAGGCATGGATTCTCTTCAGATCAGAGAATATGCGGTAACTTGCCGTTCGGTGGTTCGTCTCAATTTATCAGGCTGGGACTGTTAGTTATTGCATACTTCCTGTTACGGTCTTAGCCGATGAAAGCGATAGTGATCGAAAGCTACGGGGGCCCCCAGGTGCTTGCCTGTAAGGGTGTTGATATCGGTGATCCTCAAAGGGGACAGGTTCGTATAAGTGTTAATGTAGCAGGAGTTAATTACATCGATACTTACCACCGTACCGGCCTCTATCCAGTAGATCTGCCGTTTACGCCTGGTGTGGAGGGTGCAGGTGTTGTTGACGCAGTCGGCGACGATGTGAGTGGCTTTGTTGTTGGTGATAGGGTCGCCTATGTGATGACGCCTGGATCTTACGCTGATTTTGCGCTAGTACCGGCTGACAAGGTAATAAAGATTCCGGAGGGATTGGAAACTGAGACAGCGGGGGCTGTGCTTCTTCAGGGGCTGACTGCACACTATTTGGCGCACTCCACTTATTCGCTGTCTTCGGCGTCCACTTGTCTGGTGATAGCATCTGCCGGTGGAGTTGGGTTGCTGCTGACGCAAATTGCCAAACGCTGTGGCGCCAGGGTTATAGGATGTGTTTCATCAGATAGTAAGGCAGAGCTGTCTCGGAAAGCAGGCTGTGACGAGGTAGTTCGGTATGATCAGGTAGACTTTAAAGATGAAGTGTTGCGTCTGACGAATCAGGCAGGTGTAGGGGTTGTCTATGATTCGGTAGCTGCTGATACCTATCTACAGAGTTTGGGATGCTTGGCGCCACGCGGGTACTTAGTGCTATATGGCAATGCTAGTGGCCCAGTAACCTCGATAGATCCAAGGTTACTGAATGAGGGGTCGTTCTTTGTTACGCGCCCTAGCTTAGCTCATTACATTCTAGCCGAAGGCGAATTGCAAGCAAGAGCATCTGAGCTTTTTAATTGGGTGGTCACAGGCGAAATCGACGTTCGCATACACCAACGGTACCCGCTGAGCGACGCCTGCCGAGCTCATGAGGACCTGCAGTCCCGTGCCACCAGTGGCAAGCTTCTGCTGATTCCTTGATTCTGCTCTGTGCTTAATCTCCAGCTCTGCTTGATGATGACAGGAAACTAAGCCATGGGTCCGAAAAATTATAGAATGAATGGCTTGGGATGAGTCCTGGGCGATTCTATATAGGTGTTCTGGCTTGGTTGTGGAGGTACTTCTATCCACCTGACGGAAAATTCCATGAATTCGCTGGTGACCTGATTAGAGAATGAGGTTTGCGGCTTCAGCTTCAATCTGGAAGATCTCTCTGGTTAGAAATTCTGTAAATCGTAGCGTTCTGCACTCTTTAAGCTTTACTATGAGTGATGTGCAGTCTTCAAATTCCTCAGAAGTAGTTGTCTGTGCAGTAGGAGAACTATTGCCAGGTGGACGACGCGAAGTCGACATTGGAGATCGTTATCGGGTTTGTGTGTTCAACGTCAATGGCGAGGTAGTTGCTTTGCGCAATCTATGTCCACATCAAGGAGGTGCACTCGGTCTGGGCTTTGTTGGTCCACTGGTTACCGCTGATAGTCCTGGAAAATTTCATTATGAGCGTGAGGGTGAGATTTTGCACTGCCCGGTGCACCAATGGGAGTTTGATCTGAAGACTGGTTGTGCGTTGCAAGATCCCAGACTATGCACAAAGACCTACCGCGTTAGCGTACGCAACGATCAGATAATATTACATACGTAATTTAGGGAGGTTCGTGATGAAGACGTCGGGCACTACAGCTACAGTTAATGCCCAAGTTAACGACCATTCAGCAGCAAAACGCAAGGTCGTCCCCTACTTGGTTGACTGCGACTGCCATCACACGTGGCGTCAGGTTGAAGATATCTTTCCGTTTTTGCCGCGCCGCTATGTGGAATCTATTAAAGATTTTGGGACTATGCTACCTAAGGCCCCTTACACCAACGTGCGTAGCAAAAAGGGTCTACATTTTAGGCTGGACCATCCGGTAGAAGACGAAACTGACCTTGCAGAATTCACCATCGAGCATCATCTGAATCGTTATGGGATTGATGTTGCGCTTTTAACTGGCTCTTCGGTTTACTCAGCAGCTGGGATTCCGGACTTGGACTATGCTACTGCTCTTTGCCGAGCATTCAACGACTTTACGATAGAGCACTGGATTGCTAAGGATCCTCGTTTGCTTATGACTATAGCTGTGCCAGTGCATGCTCCGGAGGAAGCAGCTAGGGAGATTGAGCGATTAGGGCCTCATCCGGCTGTCGCTGGGGTAATGATGCCAGCTGGAGCTCGTTCTCCGTTCGGCAACCGTTGTTATGATCGTATTCATGCTGCGGCAGCTGAGCATAACTTGCCGATCGTTACCCATTTTGGATGCGAGGGGCAGGGACCAACTAACCCGCCAACTGCCGCAGGATTTCCTTCGTATTATTTGGAGATGCGCATGGCACGGCCGCAGATTGCTCAGGCGCATGCCACCAGTCTGATTTGTGAGGGTGTTTTCGAGAAATATCCAAATCTAAATTGGCTATTTATTGAGGTTGATAATTGGTGGATTCCCGGGCTGCTGTGGCATTTTGATGCGGATTGGAAAGCCTTGCGTGAGTACACTCCGTGGGTAAAACGATTGCCTAGTGAATATTTTCGCCAACATATTCGTGTTGGTACTCAGCCCTTACAGCTTCCGCCTGGACGGGCTGACGCCGCCTCCTTGTTTAAGTGGATGTACGCTGAAGAGATTCTGGTGTACGCGAGCGATTTTCCTCATTGGGATTGGGACGAGCCTAATCCTACCGCGGCGCGGTTCCCACAGGATATCCGAGATGCCGTGTTCGGACTAAACGCGAAAGATCTGCTTAGGATTGACTGAGCTGTTTCAACTGCAATTCCGTCAGGGATGGGTCATGCGCTAACTGCCTTTTCATCGTGAATATTTCTTTTAGTTCGTTGGGGAGGGTGTTTTTTACCCAAAGGGAGTGAAGTATTTTATTAGATATGTGTGAGGACGTGAACACATCTAAATCAGGATATACCTTTGGCGTTCTGAATTGATCTAAATCGTTATATTAAACATTTAGAATACTTCTAAATGTTTATCATTTGAGAGTTGTATTTTGATAATTATAATGACTCAGATATCCATTTTTTGAGATATCCTTATTAAATAAAAAGTAGCAGAGTAGATTGAAATTCCTTGCATTTTGTTCTTGACATGACAGATAGATTATCTGTGGAAATGTCCAACGTTCAAATCGGCCCATTGCAGAGGAGGGTTGCATGGTAGGGAAAGGTTTGACTGGTTCGGTGCTGATTATAGCGCCAATCGTCGTTTTAGTTATGTTCGCAGGACTCTGGCCGGCGAGTAATACAGATGGAGTGGAAGAGAGTGTCAAGGCTCTGATTGCAAATGAGAGCCTTGCAAATTTTTCTGGCTTCTTGGGATCTCTAGGTAATATTGCAGTTGTTGTTGCTTTTGCTGTTGTAGCTCGGTTCCTTGCGGGAGGAGGGAAACCAGGGGCTGGGACAGCGATAAGAGCAGGTATTTTATTCCCAATCCTTGGCGCCATTATTGCAGCTCAGAGCGGTTTACGATTGGGGACGATCTCGGTCGGGTCAGCCGGCGACGTATCGAGTGCGGAAATTCTCTATTTAATCGCACAGAATATTGGCAATTTCCTGCCGATAATATGGGGTCCAGCCGTAGCGCTTTTAGGCGTATCGCTCACTCGCAGAGATTCAGCCAATACTTTTTCCGTAGTTCTTGGATATGCACTATTGATTACTGGAGCGGCGTTTTTCGTATTTGGGATTGTAGATCCCCCCGGGGCTCTCTGGATTATTGCTTGGATAGCTTATAGTGCTTTGACTATTCTCTTAGGTGTGCGAATGATCACGTTGACAGAGGAGGCTTCTGCTTAGGGCCATAAATTCTGCCTCTTTGATATTTCTTCGTAAATTTAAAAAGAGTGGGCTGTAATATGCCCACTCTTTTTTGAGTTTTTAATATGAAATATATTAGGTCAGAATATTCTGTTATTAAATTTTGTAGTAACAAATTATTTTAAAGAAGTTTCCTCTATCTTAATAAGAATTTTTGGGAGTATATATTTTAGAATTTATAGATATCTGTGTAACCTTTTCATAGATGTATTTTGTGAATAGTGAGAGGATTTATCGATGGTTAATGAACTATGAAATATCTGACGACATAATCGTTGAGTTTAATTTTATCGGTATTTATAATTGTTATTCAATTTTGTTTAAGTAAAAGGTGTCTTTTGAGTGATTCGTTGGTGCCGTAAGAAGATGATATGTAAGAGTCCGGTTGACGGAGTAAGTTGAGTCAATCGACGGTATGTGTCGACCTTTTTTTGGGTTTGATTAGTCTTTTTGCAGTTGCATTTCATGCATATTTAAGGAGCCTGAATGAAGAAGGTGTGAAGGCCTCATTTTTTACGTGTCTTCTATTGATGAGCAGGTTGACCGCGAATACCCATAAGCGCCCAGTGAAGAGCTGGCGCGGCAAGAAGGACCCCCATAACCCATAAGGCGGACGGTATGGACGACCATTCCAGGAAGATGCCTGTTCCAGCAGATCCTGCTGCGCCCAACAAAGTCAACGCTGCGTATTCGCTGGCAATTACTCTGCCACGCAGATCTTCCGGAAGAATTTCCAACAGGAGTTGTGTAGTAAATACCCAAATTAGGCCACCTCCTATGCCGCG
>CAZTZA010000009.1:7715-36944 GCA_964618015.1 uncultured Spirochaetaceae bacterium
ATTTGTTAACGGTGCGGTTAACAACATCGCGCTGATCATCAATAGGTAACCAAGGAGTATTGTCCATAGCATCGGCCGTTGCCGGTTGCCGATGAACCATCGGGCGAGTATTGGGCTAATGGTGGACCCAACTCCTCCAGCCGCAAAAATTAGACCTAACGCCGCGCCGCCAGCATATCCTGCGGTGAGTTGGGAGTCTGCAATGGCAACGCTAGCAACCTGAAAACCGGAAAAGAAGAAGAGTACGAAGGCTTTTTGTAGAGCGATAATGAGAACGTAACGATTGCGCAACAAGTAACGCAGACCTTCAACGTACTCCTTAATGCCAGCGCGTAGCACCAGGAGGATTGAGAAAGATTGGAATTTAGATCGAATGGTTCTCTTCACTGTGGTGTATGGCATGCGAACCAAGAGGAAAGCTGAAAGCAGGTACGTCAGAGCATCTAGGATGAACGCTGTCCGAATCCCGAAAACACTAGCAAACATTCCGCCGGCTGCGGCCCCAAGCGCTAGCAGAGTTGACCAAGTCACCGCGCTAAGCGTATTCGCTGCTCCAAGTAGTCGTCTTGAAGCAATTTCTGGCAAGATTGCTGTCCGTACCGGCTCAAATACTCCGCCAATCCCTACTTGAAGTGCAGTTAGCGTGAATAACAACCAGGCGTGTTGGGGCTTGCGGACAAGCAGGAGTGATAGTACGGCGCAAAAACGCAACAAGTCGGTGACGATTAAAATATATTTGCGGTTATAACGGTCAGCTAAAACTCCGGATAGGGGACTGATCACAAAGGAAGCAAGCATACGGATAGCAAAAAAACCGCCTAAGGCTGCACCAGCTCCAGTAAGCTGCGATAGTAATGTCGCTGAGGCGATAATATTAAACCAATCTCCAAAGAGGCTGGCGATTTGGGCGATCCATAGGAGACGGAACGCACGATTGGTCTGAAGTAGCTCTCGATAGCCGCCTCTTTGCGCGCCAGTGTCGTCCAGCTTAATCCCTTTTGCCATAATCGATAATAATCAGAATGCACCGGGCCAGGGCTCAGCTTCGACTGGACGATTCTCGGATTCCACATCTTCTTTGAATACCCGAAATCCACGTGCACGGTAGTTACCTATCGCGTGCGGGTGGTCGTCGGTACAGGTGTGTAGCCAAACTCGGCCCGATCCTAGTGCTCGTCCGCGGTTCACAGCGTCATAGAGAAGGGAGCCTCCAATGCCGCATCCAATAAAATACTTCAACATACCAAATTGACGAATCTCTACATCATCTTCTACGGCAAGTTCAAAATATCCAGCTATTGAGCCAGTTACGTAGACAACCCAAGTTTCGATCCGATCATCCGACAGGTATTGTTCCCATTCTGCGTAGGACCAGCTAAGTCTCCTGGCCCAGTTCCACTGGTATCCAACAGCAGTGTATAGGAATCGCGTGAATTCTGGCCTCGGAGCGATGGCCTGGTTGAGTTGGTAGTCAGGGTGTCTCCGGTTAGATCTCTCAATTGGAGCGTCAACGGGGAGTTCTAGGTAGGTAGTACGCACTATCATTTGTTTTAAAGACGAAGAAATATCTTGTCCATAAGGAGTGCCTATCGTCCAGTACCGGAGAAAAGGGACAGCCAGTGGGATCGAATTTGACCGATCCTGACATGTAACCTACCGTCATCATTTCCGTAAGGTCTAAAAAGGAGGAATTAATGGTACCGGATCTTCAGCAACATATTGAGGCAATACCTCTCGTCGACACCCATGAACACATGAAACGAGAGGCGGCATGGGTAGAGAACGGTCCAGATATCTTACAGGATTTGTTCGGGAATTACGTGCACGCGGATCTCCGAACTGCTGGTGCTACACCCGAAGCTCTGGGACGTTTACTTGACGGATCTGATTCAGACATCTCCAGTCGATTTCTCGGAATAGAGGAGGCATGGCGTGCAGCTCAGTTTACCGGGTACGGAGAGGCGGTCAGGTTAATTGGGAAGCATGTCTATGGATTAGATGAGTTCACCGCAGACGGCTTGGACCGTGTTCAGAGTAGAATCGTTGAGTTTCGGAAGGAGGGCGAACGCTATCGATTGTTGCACGACGTTGCCAATATAGATCACGTGCAGACAGATGACTCTACCTGGCAGTGCGCGCCAGACAAATCTGGTCTCGATTTTTTTCTATACGATCTTTCCTGGCAGACTTTTTGCAGTGGAGATATAGATCCTGAATTGATATATAATGAAACAGGTATAGAAGTTAAGAGTATATCTTCTTTGCGACAAGCGATGGCTTCGATTTTTGAAAGGAACGCTCCGTATGCGATTGCGGTAAAGACTCAGCATGCTTACCGTCGGACACTAGGGTGGACTAATCGTAGTGATGCTGACGCGGAGTTAGCGTTGGAGAGGATCTTGTGTCGTCCTAAGACGGAGATTGGCGTCTCCACGGACAACTGTCTAGGAGATTGGTGTTGGGCTCAGGGAGTTGAGCTTTCAATCGAATACAATCTTCCATTCAAAATACATACTGGCTACTATGCTGGGAATAATCGGATGCCTGTTCGTCGTATTCATACAGGCAACATGTGCGACCTATTTGCTCGTTATGTAGAAGCAAGATTTGTGCTCATGCATATTGCCTATCCCTACTGCGACGAACTGACTGCAATTGCAAAACACTACTCGAATATTTGGGTTGATCTTTGCTGGGCGTGGAGCATCGATCCATACAGCTCTCGTGATTTTGTGCGGAAATTCATCCATGCCGTACCAATAAATAAGTTATTCGCTTTTGGCGGAGACACTTCCTGGCCGACCAACGCTATGGCTTACGCGATTCAGGCGCGCCATGGAATCTGCGGTGCGTTGGAAGCAGAGGTTTCTGATGGTTATCTTTCGGAGAAGCAGGCTATGGGGATTGCTTCCAACATAATGTATAAGAATCAGTACACTTGCTTTGACGTTGAAGGTACCAGGGAAAATATTCGAGCTTTGGGGTAGCGCTCCGATGTAGCGTAAGTGATAGTCTTTCTAAGTGCGAATTACTGACGTTGTTACTTATGCAGTGCAGCCATCCGGAATTCCACTGGTTGTTGCGAAAGTGGTTACCGATGAGCCAGGACTGGTTGGCTGGGGTTGCGGGACCTTCACTCAACGTTTCCGAGCTGTACAAGCGACCATCGAGCACCATGTGAAGCCGTTTTCTATTGGTCGCGATGCGGCAGCTATTGCCGACTTCTGGTACAGCGCTATTAACGATAGTTATTGGCGTAATGGACCGGTGTTAAACAACGCGGTGAGTGCTGTGGAGATGGCACTTTGGGATATTAAGGGCAAGGTTGCGAACTTGCCGTGCTACCAGCTCTGGGGTGGTCGAAGTCGAGGTAGTGCGGCGGTCTATGTTCATGCTGATGGGAGGGATCCGCAGGAAGTGCTTGACCAAGCGCTAGGTTTATGGGAGCAAGGATATCGCTACATTCGTTGTCAGCTTTCTATCCATGAGGACGTCAATGCTGCCCGGATCAGTAGCATCGCAGGTAGTTTCGCAGACAATAGTGGTACTGGCTCAGAATTCTTTGCGCCAGAAGAGATCTTACGCTTAGTTCCAGACATGTTTGCTCATCTTCGGGTTGGACTGCCGAGTGAAGTGGAGCTCCTGCATGATATTCATGAGCGCGTGTCTCCGATCGACGCGGTTCGGCTCGCGAAATTGTTAGAGCCTTATCAGTTGTTTTTCTTGGAAGATCCTTTAGCTCCCGAGGACATTGGCTATTTCCGTATGCTCAGAACACAATGCGCAGTGCCTCTAGCTATGGGTGAATTATTTGTCCATCCTTTGGAGGTAGAACCATTAGTCAGTGAGAGGCTTATAGATTTTGTTCGCGTGCACGTTTCCGCTTACGGTGGTATTACTCCGGTTCTCAAGCTTGCTCACCTCTGCGGGGTATTTGGAGTACGTACAGCGTGGCATGGTCCTGGAGACGTTTCTCCTATTGGCATGGCTGCCAATGTGCACCTGGACTTGCATTTGCAGAACTTTGGAATCCAGGAATGGGCGTTCCGTTCCCCTGCCGAGGAGGATTTGTTTCCAGGGATTCCTCAGGTGCGCGGTGGGGTAGTAGACGTAAACGAGAGGCCAGGATGGGGGATTGAGATGGATGAACGCCTGGCGACCCGATTTCCTTGTGATGATCGCGCTAGTCTTCGGCCTGTGCCCCGGCTAATGGACGGAACCAGTCGCCCTTACTAATTACTCCTTGCTCCCTATGCTTTTCTCTCATAGATGTTTCTTACGCTGTATTGCTCCAGCTATGTCTGACCAGCAACGTGGTTTGTCAAGGTTTGCTGAGTGGTCTGTTTGGCGCGGAAAACTCCAGGTTCTCTGTGATACGCGTGCCATCATGTGTGAATTTATTAACATAGCGCAGGATACGCTTGCGCGCTTCGGACAGATCGTGGTTGTTCAGATTCAGGTTAAGTAGGTCGATATACCATGGCGTTTTGATCATACTATCCACGTAGATTTGTGCAATTTCTCGCGCTACTGGTAAAGTAGTTTTCTTCGAATCTTCGTGCACATCGCGATTCGGGGCAGTTAATAGTTTGCAGTATTCTTCATGCAATAGCTGCGCGAACTTCTCGCTGTCAAATCTATCGCCAACAATAGTCTCAAGGCTGTCATCTTTTGCCGTCAAGGACGCATTCTTGTGGACCCATTCCCAAAGAATGCTCAGTCTGATCTCGCCGGTAGCCATATCCTCCATAAGATAGAGCACGTCGTCATCGCCGAAATGATCTCCTGGCTTCAAAGCTGCAGCCTGCATACCTTGCCCGAATGCATTGCCGTACTGTAAGGCGACGCTTATCAGGTCTCGTGCTCCGCGGATTGTGCGTGGCGCAGGTTCCAGTGAGAGTAGTGCTTCAGCGTCTTCAGCCTCGTAAGTTAGCGGTGGAAACTGGCGTCCTAGCTGATTTTGTTTACCCGATTTTTCCCAAACCGGTCGAACGATGTGCACCATTTTCCAGTGCGCAACCCATTTGCCACTGGCGCCTGCCCGTTCTTCTCGTTCAGCACCCGTAATGGCCTTTGCCATTGAGGAATCAACACCATCTGGCGATCCAACTGGGATGTTTGGCTCCATTCCTCCTTGCCACAGTGCCCAATTTCCCGCTTGGTCGGCCGTATTCACGGCGCGGCGTACCCTGTCTTCATAGGTCCGCATGTAGCCATAAGTCATGGTAATGGCATCGATGTTAGGATTAACAAACTGATCATCCCAGGCCATCGCATCGGAGACGCTGTTGATGTAGTCCCAGCGTCCAGTATTGAAACCTATGAATCGTATGCCGAGCGCGGATCGTATTTCCATAAGTTGGAATGCAGCCTCAAGTTGCTCAACTAGAACGTAGGTTTTTATTGTTCCTGTCTCTATTTCTAGGTGATCCTCGAGTGCGCAGAGTATTTGATGCCAACAGGCCGCTTCCTCGGCGGTCTGGATTTTGGGGAGGTATAGGACGATAGAGGCTCCGCGTGCACGCAGGTCACTGTGGTTTGCATTCACGTACAAAGCAGCATCGACGATCGAGGCGGAGAGACCAGTGCCATCTTTCATGCGCACATGACGGTCATCCAGATGCAGTCCACGTGGTCGGAAAATTGTTGTCGTGAAGTCAAGCTGTGAGCGCCAGTCTTTAATGATCTGACGTCCAAAGAAGCTGGTCGACCAGGCATTCATTTCACTCGCGACGACTTCAGCAGCAGCTAAAAATTCAGGAGCACGTGCAATTCCCAAACGGAGGTTGCGCTGATTATCCAGTGCCATAGTTGTTATCTGACCTAAGGCATCCTCACCGTCAAACATCCAACCATCAGCGCCAGAAAGAAGGGCGTAGGCAACATTTCGAATGCTGCTCGATAGAGCTGCGTTGGGTTTGGCGCCGGGGCCAGTCCCTTGAATCCACTGTCGCTGTAGATCTTTGGGAATGACGCTGCCGGTAAAGTTGCCCCTACGGGCTTCTCGGGCAGAAATACCGGTGCCAGCAATAATCGTGTCAGCAGGTAGAAACTCGATCCGGGCCCTCTCCCTTGTTCGTTTAGCTCGACGGGCAATCCGCTGACGCATCAGATCAAGTCGCAATTCATTGAGTTTAGCGACTGAGGCAATAGTTTCTACGACTGTAGGGGTATAGACGTCTGCGTATTGTTGTTCAAGATTGCTGTGGAACTCTAAGGCGACGGTCCTCAAAGACATGAATGCAGTATAGTAGGACTCAGAGAAAAAAAATGTTAGATGGAGCCCCAGCGAACTTTCTTTTCATTCTGTCGGATCAACACACTCTCCGAGGCACGGGATGCTACGGTGGCGACGGGATCACGCCGAATTTAGACCGGCTGGCAAACTCTGGCACCCGCTTCAACACGGCTTATACAAATTGCCCATTATGCGTGCCAGCGCGTGCCTCACTATCTACAGGCCGTTATGTTCACGAGATTGAATATTGGGATAACGCTCATCCGTATGAAGGGCGTATTCCGAGTTGGGGGCACTATCTGTCCCGTCATGGATTGGTCTGCGAATCGATCGGGAAACTGCATTTTCGCGGTGTCGCTGACGACAATGGCTTTGCTCAGGAGATCGAGCCACTACATGTAGTGAATGGTGAGGGCGATCTATTGGGATGTCTACGTGATCATCAATTGAAAAGGAACACTCGTTCTGGGGTGATAGAAGCCGGCGCAGGACATTCTAGCTACTTGTCCTACGATAATCGTAACGCAAATAATGCAATTGCGTGGATGCGTAGCCATGCCAACGACCGACGCCCATGGGCATTGTTCGTAGGGTTCGTTTGCCCTCATCCTCCTTATATAGGACCTCCGGAACACTTTGAACGCTATTCGTCAGATAGGATTCGGCCGATGCCGCAAGAGGATCGCTGCGATTGGCCAAACCATTCGGCAATTCGTGAGTTCCGTAATGTTATGGGGATGAGTAAGCCTCTGACCGATAGTCAGCGTTTAAATTATCGATGTGCGTATCTTGCAGCATGTACCCATCTTGATGATCAGATTGGCAAGATCCTATCTACACTCGAGCAGCTTGGTCTCCGCGAGCGTACCCGGGTTCTATACACTTCAGATCACGGCGAATCGATGGGTGCACGCGGATTGACGGGAAAGATGACCATGTACGACGAGTCGGTTTCCGTACCGATGATCTTGGCTGGCCCCGAGGTGCCAATTGGCCGAGTTGTAACTACGCCAGTTAGCTTGGTCGACTGTTTTCCTACGGTGCTTCAAGCTACCGGCTGCTCGATGCCGAATGAAAGACTGCCTGGCACTAACCTGATGACAATTGCTTCAAGTGATGATCAAGACCGCACTGTGTTTAGTGAGTACCATGCGGTTGGGTTTAGACGGGCTGTATTTATGCTCCGGGATTCTCGCTACAAATATATCCATTATGTTGGGATGCAGCCGCAGCTTTTTGATCTCATTGCCGATCCCGATGAGTCTAATGATTTGGCTAGACATAACGACTACGCTGAAACGGTCAAAGATTTTGAACAGCGCCTTCGTGCGATCGTCGATCCGGAGGACACGGATGCAAGAGCCCGTGCTGATCAGTGGCTCAAGGTAGAGGCGGCAGGAGGTCCGAGCGCAGTAATCAAGCGTGGTACTTTTGCTAATTCTCCCACACCTGGTGAAAAGCCCAAGTGGCGGAGGTTTCCTGTCGGTGATCAGGCAGACAGAATTTTGTAATTCATGGAAGGAAAAAGATATTACTGATTGTGTGAGTGTGGAATGAATGGTGGTACATATAGCTATAGGTCTCTTGGAGATCTAAGCCTTCCTCTTATATACTGACGCTCTTTCCCGTGTGGACGGGTTGAACAAGGCTGTCGTCGAGTCCACTCACTTATCTTGTGTGACGACATAGGCTGTCAAATTTGCGACTGTGCTCCTTTGGACTGGCGTGCTTGGTCGAGGTAGTAGCAGCAGGAGGGATTCATTTGTGAGTATTCAAGTCACAGTCTGGAACGAGTTCGTCCATGAACAGACCAACGATTTTGTGCGCACCATTTATCCCGATGGCATCCACGAGCAGATTGCTATCCACTTGCGTTCTCAGCCTGATTTGGAAGTGCGTACCGCTACCCTTGGGCAGGCTGCCCATGGCCTGACTCCGGAAGTGCTTGCATCTACCGATGTGCTTATGTGGTGGGGTCACGCTGCGCATGAACAGGTCAGCGACGAGATTGTTGACCGCGTTCAGGAGCGGGTGCTCGAGGGTATGGGCCTAATTGTAATGCACTCCGGTCATTTCTCAAAGATCTTCAAGCGTCTAATGGGCACAAGTTGTGCTCTATGCTGGCGTGAAGCAGCTGAGCGGGAACGGCTCTGGGTCGTTAGTCCTAATCACCCAATAACACGTGGTTGTGGGCGTTACATTGAAATTCCTCATGCCGAGATGTACGGCGAGTTTTTTGATATCCCCGACCCGGATGAGCTGTTGTTTGTAAGTTGGTTTGAGGGAGGTGAGGTGTTTCGGAGTGGAGCGGTTTGGCACCGCGGACGGGGGCGTGTTTTTTACTTTCGGCCTGGACATGAGACTTACCCGATTTTCCATCATTCAGGGGTGCTGCAGGTCCTGACTAACGGCGTACGTTGGTGCTCATATCATGGTAACGACGAGGTAATAGGGGTCGGCAAGGCGCTTAATCAAAAGGAGCCTTTTGAAAAAATTGCTCCCAAGGACTATGTGGTGGGCGCACTTAGGCATCCCTCAACATCCAACCCAGCTGGTAGTTGATACACGTGTGGAACAAGCTGTTCCCAACTACGGTGGTGGGGTCGGTAACGCGACCGTGGTTCTTTCGCGAGCAGGTCGATCGCTACTTGGAAACACAGGCTTCAGGTCGGAAGGTGTCTGAAGAGGGGCTACTAACACTGATGGATCGATCGATTCCGTACATCGCTGCTTTGCAGGAGGCAGCGGGTGTAGACGTGATTTCTGATGGCGAATGGAGGCGTAAGTCATACATTGGGATCATCGCCGATATGGTTACCGGTTTCGAGCTCCATAAGGCGTTTGTAGATGATGCAGTGCACGATGGCTATGTCGGCTATACCATCACTAGTCGCATCGAGCCGTGGGCAGAGGGCCTATTTGCTCGTGAAGGATCCAGCCTAATGGCACACACCAGTAAACCAGTGAAAGTAGCGGTTCCGACCCCGTATCATATTGCTCAGGTGCACTGGAAGGAGGAGCGCTCGGCAGGGGTTTATTCCAATCCTCATGAGGTCGTAGAGGTTTTAATACCGATTATTCGTAATGAGTTGGAGTTGATGGTAAAGGCTGGTGTCAGTTTCGTTGGATTTGATGACACCACCATAGGCTCTATTTTTGCGGAGGATCCAGCATCTTCTGAGTACCAGGATGAGCTGTCTTTTGCGGTTGATGCGTTTAACCGGCTGGTTGATGGTATCCAAGGTATTCATACTTCGTTACATCTGTGTGGCAAGAGGCTGGTGGGCCAAGAGAGACGCCCTAGGTACGATGCGCTTTTGCCAGCTCTGGAGAAGATGAACGTCGATATGACTATGTTCGAGATCTGCCATCTCGACGATTACGATCGTGATCTTTTGCGTCGTTTACCAAAGGAAATGCAGGTGGGATGCGGTTGTCTAACTGCTAAGCAACATGGCGCAGAAACACCGGAGGAGGTAGCTTGTCGCGTGCGTAAGGTGCTGGAGGTCGTCGAGCCCGAGCGCGTGGTTCTACACCCGGACTGTGGTTTCTCCCCTGGAACTTACTGGAACATCTCCATCGACGACGTCTACGACAAGCTACGTTCGGAAGTAGTGGCTGCAGAGATGCTTCGCGCAGAATACACATAGAGAATAGTAAGGTTTTCTCACATAACGTCTGTCGGAGGTGATCCGGTTATGAGTTTTCTCTTTGGTTATCAAGGCTAGTATTTGGTGACCGGGCGCTTACAATTAGTATTGTTGCCGCCACGCAGAGAGCTAAAATGAGTAGCCATGAGCTTTGATAGTTCCCGGAAGCATCGCGCATTGCCCCGGTGAGTGGTGCCCCGAGGCCGCCAGCCAAAAAAGTGAACGGAAGTATCGTTCCGCGGATCGTTCCCACGAATTGCCAGCCATAATACTGAGCCCAGATAACTCCTCCGACCACCATGTAGAGGCCAACTCCTATGCCGAACAGGAAGGTCGAGCCAAATAAAAGAGGAGTCCATGCCTGGCCGACCGCCATTAAGGCAACTGCGAAGCAGAACGAAATGCAGGACGCAGTGCCCACAATCCGGGCGTCGAGGCGTTCTACGACAAACCCTGCGGTTAGGGCCATAATAGTGGCGCCTACTGCATCAAGGCTCACAGCTAGAGATACGGTTGATGGATGAAACCCTAGTTCGATCCAGTGGGGAATGCGGTGTACGCTAGCGGCGCCTAGCAGGAACGCCATGATTGCAAGCGATCCCCCTAGCTTCCACATACTAGATGTTCGCACCGCTTCCCGTATGGTCCAGGGTGAAGAACGGCTCGACTCTGATAATTTCGTGTTCCAGTTTTTCTGATCTGAGATAGCTGTTTCTCCGTCAGGGTTTAATCCCATGTCGCTTGGCTGACGGCGCATGAGAAACACTAATGGAAGAGCAAGGGCTGATAGCCAGGATAGCGTGACCCATGCTGATCTCCATCCACGATTGCTAATGAGTGCTTGTGAGATAGGTACTAGTAGAGCGGCGCCGATTCCTAGTCCAAGCTGAACTATTCCGACAGCGCGTCCACGTAGTCTAATAAACCACTTAGACACTGGAACCGTGGCAATCAGTGCGCCTCCGGCGGGAGCGGTCCAGCCGGTAATGCCCAAGCCCAATAGTACTCCCAGCAAGACTATTGGGGATTGCGCCCGAGAGAGTAGCAAGAGTCCGCTGGTAGTGACGACGATCGCCAGTAGCATCGGCCCACGTGGTCCATGTCGATCGAGCCAGCGACCGATCAAGATACCGCTAAATCCACTTGCCCAGAGGCGCATGGTCTGAGCCCAGCCAATTCCCTGACGGGACAGACCGAGCTCCTCGGCCATGGGGATAACAAAGAAGCCAAAGTTGAGCGTTCCGCTGGCTTGCCCTACGATATTAAAGACGAAAAACGAGGCGACGATTACCCAACCGTAATAGAGCCGACTACTCTTTGCTTTCATGTTTTCCTACCCTCGCTGTCGGGCAAGACTACGTAAACTCGCTGCGCTGCGCAGTCGCATCTACTGGTCTCTCCGTAACGCGTGAAGGATCTCAGAGGCGATGGCCTAAGAATTCAGAGATTAGGATGGCTTGCGATAGACTACGCAGCAAGGCCCAAGCTATTGCTCCTTCTATTGTAGGGTATCATGATTGCGGTCATGTCGAATAAGGCCCGGTCATCTTTATCTAAGTCTTTCAAAGTCGCATTTATCGGTGCGGGGAGCCTCGGGTTCACCCGGAAACTGGTAAAGGACATCCTTACCGTGCGCGAATTCACTGATATCCATCTCGTCTTTATGGATATCAGTGAAAAGAACTTGTTGATGGTGGAACGTCTCGTACGTCGCGATATAGTGGCTAATGGACTCGATTTGGTAAGAATCACATGTACCCTTGACCAGCGGGAGGCGGTTAGGGGGGCACGGTATGTGTTCTGTACGGCACGTATTGGTGGATTGCCTGCGGTGGCTACCGATATCGAGGTTCCTTTGCGCTATGGCATAGATCAGTGTATTGGGGACACTCTCTGTGCCGGCGGCATTATGTACGGTCAACGCGGTATTCCGATGATACTGGCTCTCTGCCAGGACATACGCGAGGAGGCTGAGCCTGACTGTCGATTCTTCAACTACGCAAATCCCATGGCAATGCTAACCTGGGCCGCTAACCGGTACGGCGAAGTACCTACGGTAGGGTTATGTCATGGGGTACAGGGAGGGCATAAGCAGATTGCTGAGGTGATAGGCGTACCCAGTGAAGATTTAGAGTACCGTTGTGCAGGCATTAATCATCAGACCTGGTACATCCAATTGTCGTATCAGGGACGCGACGTTTCCGGAGACTTATTGGATGCATTTATGAAGCATCCAATCTATCGCGAAACGGAAAAGGTGCGGATTGAAATGCTACGTAGGTTTGGGTATTACTCAACCGAATCAAACGGACACCTTAGCGAATATGTTCCGTGGTTTCGTAAGCGTCCGGAAGAAATCCATAACTGGATCGACATGGGATCCTGGATCAACGGTGAGACCGGCGGTTACCTCCGTCTTTGTTCTGAACGGAGGGACTGGTTCGATGAAGAATTTCCGCGCCTGATGGAAGAACCACCAGAGCGCTATGAAGTGGATAAGCGGTCCTCGGAGCATGCTTCCTATATCCTCGAGGCTCTTGAGACTGGTCGTGTCTATCGTGGTCATTTTAATGTCGAGAATCGTGGATGCATTACCAATCTACCAGGGGACTCGTGCGTTGAAGTTCCTGGTTTCGTTGATCGCAACGGTATCCATATTCCTTTAGTTGGCGATCTTCCATTAGGCTGCGCTGCCGTTTGTAGCGCAAGCATTAGCGTGCAGCGCCTCTCGATAGAGGCCGCTATCCGGGGCGACGACCAACTTCTGCGACAAGCGATGATGATGGATCCGCTAGTTGGTGCGATATGCAGTCCACCGGAAATAGCTCAAATGGTCGACGACCTTATTATTTCTCAGGCGGAATGGTTGCCCCAGTACGCAAGGTCAATCACCGAGGCACGTCAGCGTGCCTCCTCATTACCGCGCCTGCCTACTCAGGACTGGCAAGGGGCAGCAAGGTTGCCGAGGCGTAGTGTCGAAGAGCTCCGTCGACAGGATGCTGCAAAGAGGGCAAAGCCGAGTGAAAGATGATAAGGGTGATCAGAGGATGGCCTGCTCTGGACGTTCAAAATTCTTTCGTATTCTTTAAATGTGATCTATCTATCCGCGACGCTAACATGTTCACGGTTATCAGGCGGGCAGCAACTTATTTTCCATTTTGGTGTGGAAAGATATGGGTATGGCACAAGGGGCTGTTCGCAGCCTGAAGTTGGTTTTGTTAGTAACAGTTTTATCTGTGTGCGAACCGGTGGGTGGATTTATAGTTACTGTTTCTATGATTTCATTCTAAGCGGGATCTTTGACAAACGTTGTAATCACATCCGCTAACAAAACCGGCAGTAGTACAAATGCTCCCTGGGCGTCTGAGGAGGTTGCCGCGTGAACATTAGCTGTTTGGGGGTAAATTGTTAGTAGATGTCGAGTTCCTGCTCTACTTTGCAGCTCCTTCTTTAAGAGAGGCACGTCATCTGGGGGCTTTTGAATGAACCGCACCGCCTTTAGCGAGGCAAGACGTTGGAGTATTTGGGAAATAGTGGCTGAATCAAACTTAGCTCCGGATGTAGAAGTCGAGGTTGGAGCCGCTTCTGCTGTCGGTGGTAAGCCGCGTCTCAACGTGATGGCGCCATTTGCGTCAGTTGCCGTTATCTCCGATATTTCATTGGCTGCGAACGTTAGTACAGTGCGGTCGCGCAACAGCTGCTCCTGTGCGGTGAACGTGTTTGTTAGGTTGCCTACTGCCTGAAAAACTCGTGGATCGTCACCGACCATTACATAAGTATGGCTATAGGTGGGTGAACGCTTGCCAATTTTTAGCGTCCGCAGTAGACGTGTGCCTTGTCGAAAGGTGGCGGTGATGGCCTCGGCTTCATCTAGGCCGTATCGAGCGTAGGTGGGCTCTCGAGCAATGAGGTCGGTTAATGTGAGATTTCCCGCCGTGCGTATCATGCCTTCAATAATTGCTGGTTCTGCAGCAAAGTCAGGACCATCAATTACCCAGTTATTTTCGTTTCGTAGCAGCCTGACCTGTGTTTTTCCTCGCTTCAGGTCCACTCGATCAACAGCACTGAATTCAAGCAGCGATAAAGTTGGCAGCTCGTAGTGGAGACGATCTTCACTACGAGTTATCAGGTACACTGACAATACAGCGAGTATTGTCAGTGGAAGCACGTAGCGGGCAAGTATTCTTATAGTCAGCTTCACGTCTTCTCCCTATTCAGAGCTTCCGTCCTTCCGAAGCGCGTCTGAATAGTACGTTGGCGCAGTCGCCACCAGAGCCATAAGGCAACTCCTGCAAAGGCTACCAGCAACGGTGGACCAGCGATTAAAAATGTTTTGACCCTGCTTTGTGTCGGTGTTGAAAAATCATTAAGTCGGCGTACCAGTGCACCACGGCCGCGTAGCGCGGCACGTGTCTCTTTTCCACTTACGTAGTCTATAACGTTATGGATGAATAGGGTGTTTGGCCCAGCACGTTGCGTATCAATGAAACCTTTCCCTAGGATCGTAGAGGTGCCGATCACGAATAGTCGAGCACCTGGGGCGCTCTCAGGAACTACCTGCGGAGTTGTCTGCATAATATCCTCAAAGAGGACGGGACTGTCGTTTGCCTGCTCCGCAGTTTCATCTGCCGGGCGGCTGGGTGGAACGCGGTCTGCGAAATAGCTGGTAAATTTTCCTTCAGCAAAAGCCGCTAGTAGTGAAGATTTTCGCTCATCCAAGGCTGGAGGTGCCGTGGAGGAAGTATCGAGCAGATTGATTCTGCCGGGCACTGTCCATGAGGTTTTTGAACTGGTCAGCAATTTTAGAAATCGTACGCCTGGCTGTGTGCCGGTAAGTTCCAGTGTCGAGGCGTTCATTACCATAAGGTCGTCCAACCCATTAAGCGGCGGCCAGGCGTCGTTGACTTCTGAGCGACGCAACACGGGAACGAAGGGAAGTTTTAATTCAGTGACGCCACCGCGTTGATTCGGTTGCCTTTGAACGAATGCCTGCTCGTCGTCGAGTACGTAGTTGGGCAGTATCTTTACTCCATAATGAGCTATTAACTCTTCCATTCCGGTCTGTCGTGGAATTTGCATAGACTTTGCGCTACCTAGTTCACCAGAACTAGTGTAGATAAAGTGAGTGTCCACGAACGCGAGAACTGCGCCACCTCTCATCAGGTGTTGATCTATTTGAAAAAGTGCCCAGTCATTGAGGCGCTCTTGAGGCGAGACAACCAAGAGCGTTCGCAGGTCTGGAGGAAGTTCTCGTTTTTCCAATAGCAGGCCGCGATATTTGTAGTCGGGAGATAGCAGCTCGAACAGATCTGACAGGTCTGCCATCACGGGCTGTCGTCCTTCGTCGAGATTTCCGCGATACGGTGGTGTTCCAAAATCAGCTAGATAACCTATTTCTGGTTGGCTACCCAGAAGACCTTTTAAGGCATTGTCTACCGATCGTCGGATAGTTTCTGAATCGGCTACTCGAGCTCCTTGCGGAGACGTCTCGATCAGGTTCAGAGTCAGAGTTCGACCGCTCACGGAAAGTACTATGCCAGCATAGGCAAAGTGGCTTCTGCCGTCTTGGTCTCGATAACCCAACGGATTAAGCTGCAGTTGAATAGCTTGTTCTGGGCTAACCAGAGACTTTGATGGATCAACGGTAGTGAACTCTATGCGGTTGAAATATGTACCATCCAGTTCATCTACAATAGTAGCAATCGTTTCTGGAAAAGCCTGTAATCCTGGAATTAACGTGCCGAGCTCGGTTGAAAAGAATAGCTGAACCTTGATTTTTTCTTCAAGAGCTAATAAAACGCTGACGCGCTCAGTTAACCGGGTGATTGCTTCCGTGATTCGCATCTCTAGTCCATCAGTACTCGTAAGAGCGCCGATAGTCTCCACTAGGTCACCATGTACGAGGGCAAGCCCAGAATAGACTGAGCGAACTACCACCTCAGTGCGATCGACTTGTTCGACCTGGATTGGGTAAATTAAATAGTCTCGTGCTAAGCGTTCGGTATCTTGACCTTCCGGACCGTCACTGATCTGGTGGAAAGTGCTGTTGAACAGATCACCACCATGAAGCGCGTAGGATTCAAGTAAATCCCGCACAGACCGTTCGATATTGTTGAACGGTGACTGTAGATTTTCGGAAAAAAATGCGCGCATCGTTAGGGGTTCGCGGAGACGACTGACTGCTTCGATACTCTCAGGTGCTAGTGAATGCACCTTTCCTTCCGTGAGATCAGCTTGAAAGAATAGAGTTGACGATGAGAAGTTGAACATAACTAACGCTGCCAGATAGAGCAGTGTAGGGACGATCTTGTCAGCTTGTCGCCATCGGAAACGAAGGAAGCGCTTAGTGCTCTGGGTTTGCCGTGCGTTCATGTACGACGCCTCAGCACGAAATCAGTAGCGGCCAAAAATATAGCAATCCCGGACAAAAAATATACGAGGTCGCGTGAGTCGAGCACGCCTCGAGAGATGTTGCGGAAATGGTAGTCAGCGCCTAAGTATTGAACTACATCGGTCACTTGCCCTGGCACATAGATGAGAACGTCATCGATGAGAGCCAGACTAAGCGCAATTGACAAACCGATGACGAAGGCAACGATCTGATTACGGGTAAGTGCCGAGGCAAGAAGGCCTGCTGCACAATAGAGCCCTGATAGAAGTATAGCGCCCACGTAGCCTGCGATTACTGGGCCCCAGTCCATATCGCCTAGTTGAGAGATTGCGATCGGGTATAACACGGTCGGTAATAGAACCAAAGCCACAAAGCCAATCGCCCCGGTAAACTTGCCAATCAGAATATCTATATGGGTGACCGGCAAGGTCGCCAACACTTCGTACGAACCGGTCGAGAATTCTTCAGCGAATGAACGCATAGTTACTGCTGGGACCATCAGCGCGAGTGTTAGAGGTAGGAGTTCAAAAAATTGTCTCAAATCAGCGCGCCCGTATAGAAAAAACGGCTGCATAAATAGCCATCCGGTCATTATCAGAAAGACAATTGCTACAATGTAGCCGATAGGTGCCAGGAACGCGGTACGCAGTTCGCGGGAGATTATAGGAAAGGATGCTCTGCTCATTGGCGCAGTCTCTTTCGTGCCCTACGCCGCGCGTTTTTTTTATGAGATGGTGCAAGCGGAATGTGATCAGAGTCGGTCGCTGTAGTGAGTTCTCGAAAACGCTCCTCTAGTGACAGGGCGCCCGTTAGTTCAGTTGATGTCCCGTCGGCAACGACGGTGCCGCGGTCGATTATGACAACGCGGTCGCAGGTGCTTTCCACCTCGCTCAGGATGTGGGTAGAGAAGATGACCGCTTTTTGTTCCCCTGCCGTTCGGATGATCGACCTAATTTCAGCGATCTGATTTGGATCTAATCCTGCAGTCGGTTCATCTAACACCAGCAGGTCAGGATCACCGATCATTGCGTGCGCGATCCCTACTCGCTGTTTGTATCCTCGTGATAGCTGGCGGAACGGCCGGTGGATCACGTCGGTCAAGCCGCATAGCGGTACGAGTTCTCCAATTCTATGTCGCCGCTTTTGTTTATCCATGCCGCGTACTTTCCCAACATAGTCTAAATAGTCGTGTACTATCATGTCCGCATAGAGCGGAGCGAACTCAGGCAAGTAACCTATCATGCGCTTGATCAAGAGCGGGGCTTCTGCCGTGTCCACGCCGTCAACAAGAACGCGTCCTGAGGTAGCTGGTAGAAAACCAGTTAGGATGCGCATCGCGGTAGTCTTACCAGCACCGTTGGGACCGAGGAGCCCTAACACTTCCCCTCGGTCGACGGTGAAAGAGATTCCACGGAGAGCGTCAACTGTCCCATAGCTTTTAGTTAGACTATCAATTGTTACCATAAATCCCGGTGTGCTCATTTTTGCTGGAAAAGTATTCGAGAGCAGCGTCCTTAATCATTACCTATGATGCCTGAAAACGTTCAATATCGTCAGCAGAAGCTTCTATATCGAAGCGAGGATTCCACTCCCAGTCGCGTCGGGCTGATGTGTCGATCAAAACTGAAGGCATCGTGCCTAACATCGACATTATATCAGGTTGAGGTTCGAAGCTGTAGGTGAATCCTGGCACTCTCTGGCTTACTTGGGTTGCGAAGTCTCGTGTCGACGGAGAAAAGGAGTGTAAATTGTATACGCGGCGCGTTAGACGCGTGTTTTCAGCTTCTATTAGTTTCAAGATTCCGTCGATTGCGTCCCTCAAGTAAATAGATGAAATTCGAAAGTCAGGGGAAGTAGGGAAGACAAATGGGTCTCCTCTGTATGCGGCGACAAATGCATGCGATGGATAAGCGCTTGCTGCCGCTGGGGGTGCGTACGGCGATATCACTAGAGGGAGTCGAATAGCCCGAAAGTCGAGTCCAGCAGCTTGCCACAGGTAGACCCCCATGCGCTCAACCGCAACCTTAGACACCCCATAAATAGTCTTCGGCCATTGCGGGTAATCTTCCGGTAGCGGGTCGGGGAGCTCTCCTGCGTAGGTGGCAACGGTGCTAGGAAAGAAGAAACGACGCACGCCTCGATCGGATGCGATACGTAGTAGATTTATCGATGCAGTAGCGTTTATCTGCCAAGCGCTGACGGGGTCAGCCTCCGAGGAAAGGCTAAGCAGTGAGGCCATGTGCAGAATACATTCTGGTTGCAGTTCGTCGATAAGTGCTGTGATTCGTAGCGTATCAATAATATCGACCTGGAAGAAGTTCGTAACTGTATCGACGGGAGGTTCCCGATCAAGTTGAATTACTTCTTTTCCTTGTTGCTCTAGGCGCTGGACTATCAGCCGCGATAGGTTTCCGGAAGCACCGGTGACGAGGTAACGATTCACAAGGCTACGCCCGTTAGGATGCCATGTCTCCGGTCATTGATTGGAATGGAGTCGGCCAATTTTAGAAGATCAGAAATGTCGAGTAATTTGCGCATGCCAAAACAGAATAGCGGGTAGTCAGGTCCCTCGGGGGATACTTGCGATTCGATCAAGTTGTCTATCGTATAAGGTAGGCCGTCTGTGCTGACACTGGCAAATGGCTTGGTATCTCGTGCAGCGGCAAGCAGTGCCACTACAGATGCGACTCGACCACTGGCTTCCACGTGTGTGGGTGTGCCGAAGCGTTCGGCTGCCCAGATAACAGAAGCGGAGAGCTGTGCGACTTGTAGGCCCAGAATTGGTCGGCTGATTGCACGCAATAACAACGCATAGCTGTGTATTGCTGACAGTAAGCCGAACCCGATGAGATCGAGTTGAAGGCACGCCCGATCTATTTCACGTGCATGAGTTTCAAGATCGGGAGGTGAGTCCGAGGAAAACTCTCCGATTCTTATTGTTGCTCCAACGGTGCCATCCGGTACAGCCAGTCGGCCTGGCAGAGGCCAATAGCCATCTACCTGCAGGGCAATCTCTTCTACTTGGACGCCTTGTCCATCTCGTACTCGGACCCAACTTGATTTAATAGTGGCAGCGGTCACGGTGCTTGCATTAAATCGTAGCAGTTTGTTGAGATCTGCTGGTCGCGGCTGTCTTGGCTGTTGATTTTCTTGCTCTCGGCAAATTTTCAGTTGTTCGGCTGCAAGTGAACCAAAGGTGGCTCGACGCGACGGTAATCCCACCCAAAGGTCAGCCTCACTATACACCTCCGCTTTCCAGGGAAGCTCGTCATCTGGCGTATCTATAACAAAGTGTCGGTTGAGAAAAGTATAAAACGCACAGCGATTAGATGTGCCATAGTTGTGCCCTGGATCCACTCCCACGTGAAGTTTGCAGTAGTCGGCAACGTCGAGTAAATCATAGATCGCACATGCTGCTTCGTAGGTACCCGAGGCTGCTTTGTGGGGTTGAAAGCAACAGTCGTCGTAGCGGTTGAAAATGAATAAGATCGGACGTGGCGCTACAAGAGCAGAGATCACATCATAGTCACCGATTGAGCACAGATCAGCTGGTAGTTGCTCTGAGTCACCAACGTCGCTTAAGTCCCTTCGGTCAGCGGCCGGCATGTGGCCAGCAACAGGGACACTGAGGCTTACCCGTTCATCGAGGGCCGAGAGTACAATCGTTTGCCAGCCGCCACCGGAAAGACCGGTCATTGCTATTCGCTTCGGGTCGGTTAGCTCATGATCAACGATAATATCCAATGCTCGTTTCATAGTAAGGTAGAAGATTCCGGCGCCAGCTTGTCCCATCAAATCAAGGAATTGTTGGTGATTATGCATAGTGAGATTAGTCATTTCGCCGTGACCGAGAAATTCTATGCTGAGAGCAAGAATCCCGCGTTTCGCCATATTGCTACAGCGTGCCTGTTTGTGTTCAGCAGCCATACCGCGTGGTTCATGACCGGTCACGTCTAATACCGCAGGAGTTGAACCTTCGCTACCGAGTGGAGAGTTCGGTTCGTAGAGTAGGGCCGGCACCCAGACGCCGGGATATCCTTCAAAGCAAAATTTACGGATCTGGTATTCGGATGAAGGTTTAAGAGTTTTTCCCCATACCACTTGGGGAGGCTCTTGTAATAGGTTCGAGGGATGGCCTTCTAGGTAAAGATTCAAATACTGTTCCCGCAACCGGGCGGCGTGTTGTTTCCACTCAGGAGCGGTAACAGAAATATCCATTCTTCGGCTGTGTCGTGCCACAAATTCGTATATCAGGTGACTCCCTATCCGTGGCGCCTTGGATCCAGTGACGAGTGCGGTTGTGTCGGCTTTATACATCAGACCCTCAATCAAACCCAAAGATTCCAGTTTCGTGGCTTGGCCTTGGACCGATAGTTTATACCTGGCGGATATTTTCGGGGAGAGTAGTTAGTAAACTCCTGTTTTCTTCAACCATAGATTAAATCACGGTAGTCTATTGGCATTGATCTTAAAGAATGATTTGGAAACTATCTCAATTTATTATTATTTCATTATATACAAGTCAAGCCGCCAACATAGTGCAATTTTTTTGCAGAAGATATCCTGATTGTTGGAGCCAATAGTCCCCAAAGGAAATAACAGCACCGACAACAGTAGAACGCGTGTGTCTGTTTAGAAAAAGCGGAGTAATACGTCTTCAAAAATGTTTGCGTAGATCGGGTGATCGTTGGTGTGCCTCATCGGAGTACTATCACCCACATCGGTGTGTTGCCCAATTGTTTTCGCGTGATGATCGTCATCTCGCAAGGAGACGAACACGACTTGGTCATGTCGTAACCGTTAAATGGATGGCCGTGTCGTGCTCAAAGGGAGCGAGCTCTATATGGGTGCCCAACCCGCCGCAGATTATCTTTGGTTCGCCGTATTGCCCGGTAGTTGGAGTGAAGGTCTCTATCCGTAGGGTTGTGGCAGGTAGGTCGAACTTCACTACTCCGCTGATCGTTTCTCGAGCTGAACGGACCCGTTGATGTACCTCAGTGACATCATCATATCGGATATCTGGGTACTCTTGACTATCGGCAACATAAATCGAGTATTCCTTTCCAACCACGCCAAATGCTACCGCAATTGTATAGGGAGGCTCAGAACGTAGTATCTCCGTTAATGGTCTGCTGTGGATCAGATCAAGGCTGTGAATATATTCAGAAAGATGGTGCAACCAGGATCTTAGATAGCGCTGAGCCTCAGGGGTGCCTTCCTCCAAGAATGGCTGGATAGAGAAGTCGATCATGTCGTAATGAGCGCCGCTTAATAACGCTATCCATGCTCGTTTGCGATGTATTGTCCAGCCATCAGGGTCACGGTATTGGCTTGCGACGTTGTCCTCATCATGGTTAAGGGGCTTAGACTCTTGGTAAGCAGCAAGGGTCATATTTCGGAAAGCTGAGAGTCGGAGTTGTTTGCTCATGAATTCGCCGAGGTGGTATTCAGTGCTTCTTAGTAGTGTCGCAGGCAAGGGATGTGCGTTGACCACATCGTAGTCCATGGAGTCATAACTGAGGTCGAGTGTCTGAAGGAATGGTTTTTCTATGCAAGCTTCCTGCCCGGCGACGAGGTGGCGACCGGTGCCTTCATAGTCAGAGCAACGTACTTCGGAGATTAGTGTTGAAAGCCAATCGTTCACCTCAACTGGTGTCGGACCTTCGGCGGTGGTTGCGAATCCGATAGGCTCGTTACAGATCTCGTAAATAATATTGTCGTACTGACGAGTCTCAGTGACGATGCGCTTCACATGCATTCGTTGCCGTTCGAATAGTGCTAAGTGTCTCATGCTTAGGTATTCCGCAGCGGTACATTCCGGCATATTATTGATGTTGTTCAGAGGATGTAAAGGATTTAGCTGCCATACAGCTTCGCCGTAAGTATTGCTGAGAAGCACTACTTCCACCACGATTTCAAGTTCTCTAGCCAGGCTGATGAACCGGTGTAATCGTTCGTAAAATTCCGGGTCGTCCTTATCAAGATTGAACCGTTGTTCCCGATCCAGAGCAAATCCAGGCCCTGTTCTCGCGAATGGCGCGATGTAGTCAGGGCTGGCAGGCTTACAAGTAGACGATGGATTAAGGGGGCTTTGCATTTCTCGGAATAGCGTGAACAGCCGAGTCAACGTCATGCCGTTATTGGCGGCTTCATTTAGGTAGTGATCGATGCGGAAAGGTCGATTGAGGACTGCTCCGTAATGCTCGGTCGCAGTTAGCAGTACTAGTGGTTGGCTATTGTATTCGAATAGCTTGGGGTTTTCAGGATGGATCCTCACTGGTGCCATGTCGGTAGCATACCGATTGCGATAAGCAAGTTCACTTGCAGGTGGTACATTATCCGGAACGTGCACATAGGATGCCAATCAAGTACATACTGGGCTATATGAACGGATCGACGGTAGCCAGTATGCAGAACGCTGGGGTGAAGCGGGTAGTGCGTCTACGCCGGCGGCGCGCACGAGATTTGGAGAGATTGTTTCTGATCGAGGGGTTTCGTGAACTTTTAAGAGCGGTAGAAGCAAGGCTTCCCTTAGAGACGGTCTATCACTGTCCGTCATTTTATCTCGGTAGTAATGAACCTGCATTGCTGGATCGTGCTAGGAAGACGTGCGGGGCAGCGCTGATCGAGACGGATAAAACAGTGTTCACTAAGCTCTCTTACCGTGATCGTCCAGATGGACTCTTAGCGGTAGCGCCGATGCCCGTCTGGACGATTGACCAGTTGCCGCAGTCTTCTGTTGAGCCGCTTTACGTAGTCGCCACTGCAATCGAAAAGCCAGGCAATTTAGGCACACTGTTACGCACTGCTGATGCGGTTGGCGCCGACGCCATGATTGTCTGTGACCCAGTTACTGATCTTTTTAATCCTAATGTGGTTCGGGCTAGTGTTGGCACTCTGTTTACGGTGCCATCGGCTCAGTCTGATGCCGAAGCTACCCGGCGCTGGTTGCATGACCGAGGAGCACGTATCGTGGTTACAACGCCAGGCGCCGAGCAATGCTATACTGATTCTGATCTCACTGGGCCAGTCGCTGTCGTGCTTGGCAATGAGCAGTTCGGCCTGGATGATGCATGGCTCAGCGGTCGACATGCGGCCGTTTCTATCCCCATGTTCGGCCGTGCGGATTCGATTAATGTTGCTATGGCTGGGACCGCTATGCTGTTTGAAGTATTACGCCAACGCCGCGGGTCGGAAAAGTAGAGAGATGCTAAACTAACATCGGTATGTCAAACAGTCGTCCTAATATCGTTCTCATCCTAACTGATCAGCATAGAGGAGATGCTCTTGGGATCGAGGGTCATCCCGTTCTGCAGACGCCGAACCTAGATTGGCTGGCCGCCAAAGGAGCGCGATTTTCCCGTGCGTACTCTGAATGTCCTAGTTGCGTGCCTGCGAGACGAATGATGATGAGTGGTATGGCTCCGGCGGCTAACGGCGCGGTCGGGATGGGGCCAGATCCGGATTGGGATCCCCCGCATCTCCTTGCAGGTGAGTTAACTGCTGCTGGTTATCAGACCGAGATGATTGGTAAAAGCCATGTCACAGGCAGAGGCTCTAGTCGTTGGCGATATGGATTTGAGCACGTACAAATCGCGGAAAATTCCAACACTGGCGATTATGCTGAGTGGCTGGTTGACCGTGGAGTTCGGGATCAGCACGCTGGCTATGCCCACGGTATAGCTTCCAACGCGTGGGTAGGTAGGCCTCATCAGCTGAATGAAGAACTGCTGCATACCTTCTGGGTTATTGACCGGGCGCTTCATTTTCTCCAGCACCGCGATGACGCTCAGCCATTCTTTCTTAATTTGTCGTTTATTGATCCGCATCCGCCGTTTACGCCACCAAAGCACTACTACGACCGTTACATCAATCGTATCCTGCCAAAGCCACCGATAGGAGACTGGGCTCGGTCTATGCACCCAGAACCTGTGCCGCGCAAGGGTATCAATCCCAACGCCTGGTATATCGATCTTGATGACAACGATCGTACCTGTAGCCAAGCCGCTTACTATGGGATGATCAATTTTATAGACGACCAGATTGGCCGCTTATTACAGGTGATGAAGCCTATGCTCCAGGACACGGTATTTCTATTCACCGCTGACCATGGAGAAATGTTAGGTGATCATAATATGTTTCGGAAAACTTGGCCGTATGAAGGCTCGGCCCGGGTGCCCTTGATTGTTAGCGGTCCTGACCGCGACCCGCTCTGCGAAGGCATGGTATCCCAAGCGGCAGTTGGCTTACAGGACCTAATGCCGACAATCCTAGAGATTGCTGACGTACCAATTCCAGCTTCGGTGACTGGCAAGAGTTTGGTCTCGATCATGCGTGGCGAGGTTGAGACGGTGCGGGAGTGCTTGCACGGTGAACACGCTGGTCAATATGAATACGCTTTAGGCAATCATTATTTGACCGACGGCACTCATAAGTATGTTTGGTACTCGCAGACTGGTCGTGAACAGCTGTTCAATTTAGATTCTGATCCGCAAGAACTATGTAATTTGGCTCCGGTAGATGGTGCAATGATCAGGATTTGGCGCCAGCGCTTAGTCGAGATACTGAGGGACCGACCCGAGGGATTTGTAGTCGACGACAAGTTGGTGGTCGGTAGGCCGCATGAGCTTTTTATTCCTGGGTACGATCCCAAGAAGGTATATCCCTACCTCTGAACATAGATGAGTTGAGAAAACGGATGACACAGGAGAATAGTTCACGAGAAGACAATCGTGCAAAGCTAGGTACTGCGCTGCAACGGATTGCTTCCGGTAAGTTTGTGATCACTGTAGAACAAACTCGGGATAGCCATGCGCAGGGATACCGTAAGCTGTTCTCGCGCGGCTACATCGATGCTGTAACGCTTCCAGATTTGCCGATTATTAGTAAATTTCGAGACCTTTTTGCGCGGGAAGCTGTAGCTAAGGGCAAGAACGACCGTTCCTCTAAATCAATCGAGCGTAGGATTAAAGCCACTTTATCTGAGACTGCTGAGCCGGTTTTCACGGTTGCGGCTAGCCTGCGTACAGCAGGTATGGTTGCACGACGAGTATCTGTTGCACGGTCTGGGGGCGCGACAGCTCTCTTGATACTATCAGGCGGTGGTTTGCTAAGGCGTATAGCAGGTGTTGTCAAACTAGGCTGGCTGCTGCCGCAAAATTCTTTCAGGATTCTTCGGATGATTCGCAAGGTTTTTCCAGATCAACCTATATGGGCTGTGGAAAATCCTGTCTTGCCCGATCCAGCTGCGAGGGCGAAGAGAATGCAGCGCAAGGTAGAGGCAGGTGCACAGGTTATCCTCACTCAGCCACCGTTCCTCTGGGGGCGATTTGAACGTTGGTTAACTGAGGTTCGGAAGTTGGGAATGACAACGCCGATCATCTGTGGAGTTCCCATCATTACTTCTTCACTGGCGTTCCGTACTTGGCTGTTCTTGGTTGGGCTTACAAGTACTCATGGGGAGACGGAGCATTTGCTCGCAAGGTTGAGAAAGGCGGAGCTGCGTGGAGCAGGAGCCGAAGAAGGAATCAACTACACAGTTGAAATGTTGAAGCAATTGCAGTCGACGCCTGGGGTGTCTGGAGTGCACATGATGCCAATTTTTGCTTGGCGGAGATTAGAAAAAGTGCTCGGAGCTGCAGGATTGTCGCCAGCAGATCGGCTTGAGGAAGATGGACAGAGGAAACGATAGATTAGTATTGTTGATGTCAGCTAATCCGGTCGGAAAGCGACTGGAAGTTCAGCGTTGGCACATGATTGATGAAGCTTGTGCGTCCCGTCCGACTGGTTGGGTGGTATGCGTCAGTGAAATGCACTATAGGGTGGTGTAATTTCCTTTGATTTTGGACATTAAGATTATTCGTATACTCCAGGAGCTTTGCAATTGTTCGACCTTGTAGTTGCCGACGTGAAGAAGTGCGTGGATGTTTGCTCAGGGATAGGTAACTAGTTGGATTAGTAGTCGAATCTTAAAAGTTTCCTGCTTGAGGGCTGTCTGTGTCTCGGCCATCTATCTGAAGAGGCAGAGCTCTAAGCTGTCGTCAGGTTCGGCAAGCAGGGGAAGATGACGAGGAATGTGGCTGTTGGGTCCTGCTGAAATCTGAGTGCACCGCCACCGGAGTTGACATATCCGCAGACCGATTCCAATCTTCAGATTGTCGGCGGCTCTTTGACCATGCCGTCTGTCTCCTTCGTCTAGCGGTTAGGACACCGGGTTTTCATCCCGGCAACAGGGGTTCGACTCCCCTAGGAGATATTTGCAATTGTACGAATCCAAGCTGCCTAAGGGCTTTGACTGCGTTGAGACGGCCGGAGGGTTGCTTTACCGTCCTCAAGGTTTGCGAGTGCATTTAGTTGGCATCGCTGGCCAAGGGATGTCTGCGCTCGCAGAAGTTCTTAATGCCCGTGGCGCAACCGTAACCGGCTCTGACGTTGATGAGCCATTCTTTACCACGCCTGTTTTACGCGAGATTAACGTTCCGGTGCTACCGTTCAACGAGGAGAACGTCCAGGGAGCCGACCTAGTGGTGTACTCTGCAGCTTACGACATCAAGCAGCATCCAGAGCTTCGCGCGGCAGGCAAGACTGGCATTCCGTTAGCGATTTACCCTGAGGCGCTAGGTTCACTTTCGGCTCAGTGTTCAGCTGTAGCAGTCTGTGGGACCCACGGAAAGACTACGATCACTGCAATGCTGGGTACATTAATTGATGCCTGCGAACTGCCAGCGACTGTTATGGTAGGAAGCACCTGCCGAAACTTTGGAGACCGTAGTACGCTGAACCGAGGTACTACAATTCTTGCCGCTGAGACTTGCGAATACCGACGCCATTTCCTGCACTTCCATCCAGATCTGATCGTTCTATCTGGAGTCGAGTGGGAGCATGTCGACTATTTTGTTGACTATCGAGATACTGTTGAAGCCTTTGTTCAGTTCTGCCGACGGTTGCCACACGCCGGCAAGCTGATATACGACGCAGATGATGTCGGCGCTGTTGAGGTTGCCAATGCTATCGAGCTGGAGCGTCCAGATGTGCAGCTTACGACTGTAGGTAAAGCTGCCGTAGGAACTTTTCGGCTGGAACAAGTGATACTCTCGCCGGGTCGAACCGACTTCTCTTTGGCTGGGATAAACGCTCCGTTTCAGTTGTCTACACCGGGCAGCCATTCTGCTAAGAATGCGGCATTGGCAGTCGCTGCCGTTTGTTCCCTATATGAAGATGGGGTTGAGAACTTGGAGACTGAGACCTTGACTCAAGGGTTGTCTCGTTTTGCGGGTACTCGTCGACGGAGTGAGGTGGTTGGGGAGGTAGGTGGTATTACCTTTGTCGAGGACTACGGCCACCACCCAACCGAGATCCGAGTAACACTGGCAGGGCTAAGCCGTTTTTTTGCTGGCCGAAGGCTCATCGTCGACTTTATGCCGCATACATTTTCTCGTACTGCCCAATTGCTTGAAGATTTTGGATCTGTCTTTGGAGCCGCAGCGCAAGTCATACTGCATGATATCTACGCCTCAGCGAGAGAGAGCAATGAATCTGGGATCTCCGGTCGGGACGTTTTCCAAACGGTCAAGCGCTATCACGCCAATACCTCATACACTCCTCGCGTCGATGACGTTGAAGCAATACAGTTAGCGTTGGCTTCCGTGAGGTCTGGAGATGTATTCATAACTATGGGGGCAGGGGATAACTGGAAGCTTGGCGAGCGGCTGCGTGAGCGACTATCTGAATTAGAACGATCGTGATGAAAAGTATGACCGGCTTTGGCCGTGCCGAGAGGCAAGTCGGACCTGCCGTTGTAATTGCAGAGGGACGCAGCTTCAATAACAGATTCCTGGATATTGCCGTCTCTGCTCCCCAGCTTCCTACGTCAGCAGAGCAGACACTGAGGTCGCTCGTGGCTGAACAGGTGTCCCGCGGAAGGGTAGAGCTGCATATACGGTTGAGGGGTTCTTTTAATCGAAGGCAGATAAGCGCCAAGGGCGCAGAAGAAGGAGCTGAACTGCTCCGAAGTCTCGCTCGGGCGGCTGGCTTGAGTGAAGATATCACCGTTCAGGACCTGTTAGCTGCCGACCGAAGGCTTGAGCTGGAGGTAGTTGAAGAGGATGTAATTAATATAGATGACAACCTTTGGGCCGCTGTGATAGAAGCTGCGCGTTATTGTCTTCAGCTTTTGTGTGCGGAGCGAGAACGCGAAGGGGCAGAGCTCGCAGTGGATGTATCTGGTTGCTTAGACCAGGTCGATCAAGCTACGGGCGTTCTCGAGTCCGTAGCAACTGAGTGGCAGAATTCGCTTGAGCGGGACACCAAGCTAAGGGTGAATAAATTACTAGACCAAGATGAGGCAGGCGATAGGGTGGTGCCGGCGCTCGCGCTTTTATTGGCACGATCCGACGTGCATGAGGAACTCAAGCGTTTACGCGCTCATCTCGCAGGAGTTAGGGCAACCATCGTTGCTGCTGGGCCACATGGAAAGAAAATGGAATTCTATTGCCAAGAACTACTTCGTGAGGCCAACACGGTAGTCTCCAAGGCGGCCTCTGTTGAGATTGATTCACAGGTGATCGTCATTAAGGAGAATCTGGAGCGTATGCGAGAGCAGCTCCGCAACGTCGAATGAATACAATGAATGAGACGGTTGATGATGGAGGCCTGGTTATCACAATTTCGGGAAAATCTGGATGCGGCAACTCAACTGTCTCCCGGATAGTATCAGAGAGGCTTGGGTTGAGGTTGATTACCTTTCTTGTACTCAGCGTTACTGGTTTGAAGAGTTTGACAATTATTGGCATGGTTGGCCCGATGAAAATAGATGCTTTTGGACACGTGACAAAGAATTTTTTGTCCAACGATATGTTGAAGAGTTGATTATTCAGTAATTTTTAATTTACTGATTTCACTCTCCAGAATTAAAATTAGTAATTCTAAATCAGAAAGTTCGTAACTCTCTA
>CAZTZA010000009.1:36954-41153 GCA_964618015.1 uncultured Spirochaetaceae bacterium
GTGAGGTTGATTAACTTCACACTGCGAGATGTAGCACGTGAACGTGGGATTCCGTTTGAGCAATTTTGGGAACAAGCAGAGTACGATCAATCAGTGGATCATGAATTAGATAGACGATTGATAGAATTAACGGCCAAAGGCCGTTGCGTGCTGGGAACCCGTCTCGCGATTTGGTTAATTGAGGGTCAGGACCTTTCTGTCTATCTACACGCGTCACAGGAGACTCGTGCAGCGCGCATTGCATCTAGGGAATCCATCTCATTTAGTAACGCATTAACGAGTACCGGTGATCGTGATCGACGAGATCGGAAACGCTATCTGCGTTTGTACAACATCGATATCGATGATGAGTCTCAGGCAGACATCGTGATAGATACTGAACAAGTGGACCAGTACGCTGTAGTTGGAAAGATCATTGAGGAGTTGCGTTCCCGGTCGTTACTGGACTGAGGGAACCCCTATTCAGAGGTAATTTGCCTGTTTGTAGGTATGAAGGTATGATTCTTAAGATGATTCTTCCTCTTGGGCTATTGATAGCGAACAGGACGAACCGCTACGAGCTATGCGCCGCTACCATGCGACGTGCTGATCAGCTTAGCATCGCTGCTGACGAAGAGGTTGATGCGAACGGCGGAAAGGTGGTCCCCACCGCGGTAAAGCAAGTGCTCACCAAAAAGGTTCGGTACGAGATAGAGCGATAGCGTCTAAGGCATTTATACCCCCTCCGATCCCAGTGGTTTTTGGGCCTACTGCTGTGGGCAAGTCAAATTTGATTAGCGCTTTCGCCGGTGCTGACGGAGAGGTAGTTAGTGCCGACGCGTTTCAGGTCTACCGTTACTTGGACGTTGGCACCGCTAAGCCGACGCGTGAAGAGCGTCGGCGGATCTCCTATCATCTGATCGACGTAGTAGATCCGGATGAACAGTTTGACGCTGGTCAGTTCGTTTGGCGAGCTGAGGCAGCTCTGAAGGACATCGCCTCACGTGGGAAGCGCTCATTTATAGTCGGCGGCTGTGGGTACTACTTGCGTATGCTGATTTGTGGGCTTCCATCCTCGCCGCGCAGTGATCCCGACGTGAGGTCTAAACTCATTAATCGCTTAAAGTCAGAGGGCAGAGAAGTGCTTCGTCGGGAGCTAGAGCATGCTGATGGACGTGCTGCAGGGCGTATTCATCCCAACGACAGTTACCGAATTGTCCGAGCGTTAGAGGTGATTGCTGTCACCGGGCAGCCATTTTCTTCTTTCTTACTTCCAACTCATCCTATAGATCCAGGCCGCTTCCAACTTATCGGGCTCAAGCGGTCTCGCGAGGATTTATCTCAGCGCATTGATGAACGCGTGGAGATAATGAGAGGTGCTGGGTTTGCGCAGGAGGTCAAAAACTTACTATCTCGTGGTTTTGAGGAAAAATGCCCTGGTATGCGTGGGATTGGCTATCGCGAACTGGTTGAGTGCGGCGGTGAACCGACATCGGAAGTATGGGATGCGATTAAGCACAGTACAAAGCGTTATGCTAAGCGGCAGATGACCTTTTTCCGGTCCCTTCCAGAGGTCACGTGGGTTGATGCGGATGATCAAGCGGGGGTGCAGTCACTCCTGTCCGTAACTCGTAGGGACGTTAGTTGACACGTGCTAAGATAGTTGCCGATACTTCTGTTATTCCAATTATAACTTCTAATAGGAGCGCTGATGCCTTGCGGTCGTAAACGCAAGCGGCACAAGATCGCTACGCACAAAAGAAAAAAGAAGCTACGCAAGAATCGTCATAAGAAGGGCTAGAGCCCAGATTTAGCGGACGTCGTGCAGCTACTCTGGCGGGAGGAGGACGAGTCGATATCGGAGGTAAACTCCGGTCGCGTTCTTGATCTGCGTAGCAAGGCCGTTATGGGCGTGATCAATTGCACGCCTGATTCTTTTTTTCCTGCAAGTCGTTATGATTCCGCACTTACAGCTTGTAGTAAGGCTCAGAAAATGGTTGCGCGTGGAGCCAAAATTATCGATATCGGAGGTCAATCCACTCGCCCGGGATCGGACTTAATCGAGCCGAACGAGGAGTGTAGACGTGTCCTGCCGTTAATTGAGCAACTTCGTGCTGTTTCTGATGTGACTATATCTATAGATACTATGAAGGTAGAGGTTGCCGAGCGGGCCTTAGATGCTGGCGCTGATCTAATTAATGACGTCTCAGCTCTATCCAATTCATCAATGCGAGCGTTGGTTGCCGAGCGATGTGTACCAGTAGTCCTGATGCATATGCGTGGCACACCAAAGACGATGCAGCGGGCGCCGTATTACGACGCGGTTGTAGAAGAGGTCGTCGATGAACTCAAAAGAGCGATTGATCAAGCATTAGCGGCAGGAATAGCCGAGAAGAAGATAATTATCGATCCAGGAATTGGCTTTGGTAAGCGTATACAAGACAATCTATTAATTATTAGGGAACTTTCTTCGTTCAGACAGTTGGGTCGTCCTATTCTAGTAGGATTGTCGCACAAGTCATTTCTTGGAAATGTTATAGGTGAACGTCCGGTTGGGGATAGGTGGGCCGCAACAATTGCAGGCGGATGTCTTGCCTTAGCCAGTGGAGCGGATATCATTCGTGTGCATGATGTGGATAGCGCTATTGATACCGTGCGCCTTGTAGAAGCTGTTGCTCGCGGAGCTGTTGAGTGATCGTTGGACTGGGAATCGACATGGTGGATCCGGAGCGGCTGCGTAGTTGGCAGGACACTCCCGGGTTGGTAGAGCGATTCTATCACCCGGATGAAATAGCTGAGTGTCGGAGAAAGGGAGACAGGAGTTTGCTTTCGTTGGCTGCGCGGTTTGCTGCCAAAGAGGCGTTTGGAAAGGCGTTAGGGTCAGGTCTGCGTGGCATGGTTCTTCGTGACATTGTAGTGACCAACGCTCCAGGGGGGCGGCCCGTGTTGAGGACAGTTGGTACTGCGTATGCGGCTCTACAGGCTGCTGGCGGTACGGACGTATTGGTGTCTCTGTCTCATGAGGAGAATGCTGTCATTGCGGTAGTAATTATCCAAGGTAACGCTCAGGGCGGCGTGGATTAATTGGTGTAGATGGCGTGAAGCGCACTATTCGCGTGACGATCGCCTACGACGGCACCGATTTTGCCGGATGGCAGGTGCAGAGCGAGCAGCGCACTGTACAGGGTGTGGTCCAAGCGGCGCTAGAGCGCATACATGGACATTTGGTCAGAGTTAGTGCAGCCGGACGGACCGATGCCGGCGTTCATGCTATAGGTCAGGTAGTTGGGTTTAAGACCGAAATTGATAGCCTTACACCGGAGGTGCTGCCAGTTGCTTTAAATTCATTTCTTCCGAAGGATGTGCGTGTTCTCGATGCCCGTGTTGTAGGTGATCAATTCGACGCCCGCCGATCAGCACGCCTGCGAGTTTATCGCTACCAGTTGTTATCCGGACGCCAACTCCCGCATCTACAGCGCTATGCTTTTTGGATTCGTCGATCAATTCGATTGGAAGTACTTAACCGTTTAGCAGCTGCCATCATTGGTGAACATGATTTTACCACTTTTGCTGCCTCTGGATGGGCTGGAACATCAGCAGTACGTCATGTAGTGCAGGCCTCATTTTTTGTCGAAGGTCCGATGATAATATTTCGTATCGCTGCTACATCATTTTTGTGGAAAATGGTGCGCAGCCTAGTTGGAACCATGCTTGAGATAGAATCGGATACGGATAAAGAATCTGCAGAAGCGGAGGAGCGAATGTCAGAGCTGCTATCTAACCGAATTCGTGAACAGGCCGGTCAAACAGCGCCTCCCTGGGGACTATTTTTAGAACGAGTTTTTTTCGCTGATGACATGTCAAGAGTCAAGGCTCCGTCAATGGATAATAGCCGTTTGCATGGTATAGATTGCTTTCCCAATGGCTAGCCTGATGTCAGCCTACTGGAGACTGCTACGGCTAACTGAGGACTATTTCAGGGGGCAGACGCGCAGTGAGCAGGAATATACGGTTCCCGAGTTACGTTCTCCTGCACCATCTTTGGCTGATTATGGCGTCAGGAAAGGTGTACCTCCGGCGTCTGAGAAACTAGACGACATACGGAATGAGGTAGTCAATTGCAGGCTTTGCAGGCTCTCTGATGGACGTGCCAACGCGGTCCCTGGAGAGGGAGTGTTTAATCCGACGGTGATGGTCATTGGTGAAGGGCCAGGAGCGGC
>CAZTZA010000009.1:41163-47785 GCA_964618015.1 uncultured Spirochaetaceae bacterium
TAGTGGTCGGCCATTTGTTGGTCCTGCAGGTATATACTTGGACAAATGGCTCGCCGCAATACAACTTGATCGACGGACTAACTGTTTTATTGCAAATCTTGTTAAGTGTCGGCCGCCAGGAAACCGTGATCCCAATCCAGATGAGGCGTCCACCTGCATAAGCTACTTACAACGTCAGATCGATGCACTTTCCCCTAAAGTACTACTTGCGGTAGGCCGGGTGTCCGCTAATCACCTCCTTGGGGTCACGCGAACCTTGGCCCAACATAGGACTGAGAGATACGAATACCAAGGACGACCGTTATTCGTCACTTATCACCCTAGCGCTGTTCTTCGTGATCAATCTCTTCGTTCATCGGTCTGGACCGATCTAAAGAAGTTGCGTTCTTTTCTCGACACGGAATGAGCGTGCCGCAGTTTGTTGATCTAGTTTTTAAGCTCCCAATCAATAGACAGTTTACCTATGAGGTGCCCATCAACGTGCGCGCCCGGATCGGAGCACGAGCTACGGCGCCATTTGGTGATAGAAGTCTCACTGGTGTAATCGTGGGTAAGCGCAACTCTCCCCCTCCGGGAGTCACACCTCGCTCTCTAGTGCGCGTAATTGACCAAGACCCTGTAGCAGATCAAACAGTAATTGGGATAGCGCATTGGGTCGCGGATACGTACCTTTGCTCGTTGGGCGAAGCTCTTGCGGCAATTTTGCCTGCTGGTAGACGAGAATCGCTGTTACAAGATTCGGTGCCGCCTATTGAGTCGGGTCAATATAGCCTGACATCAGCTCAGCGGTCTGCTCTAGCAGGTGTAATGGGAGAAATATCAGGTGTCTCCTATCTATTCGGAGTGACTGGCTCAGGTAAGACAGCGGTGTTTCTGAATGCGACACGTAAAACGCTGGAGGAGGGACGCTCCGTCATCTACCTGGTTCCTGAGATTGGTCTGACTCATCAGGTTGTTGCCACTTTTGTTGATGCCTTCGGAGCTCTTGTGGCTGTAATCCATTCTGGACTTACTCCATCGCAGCGTCTCAGGGAATGGCGTCGGCTGCAGCAAGGTCTTGCTCGGATTGCTGTTGGTGCACGCAGTGCGGTGTTCGCACCCGTGAGGAAACTTGGTCTTATTGTCATAGACGAAGAGCACGATGGATCCTACAAGGCGTCGGCAAGTCCCCGTTATCATGCTCGTCAGGTGGCTGCGTATCGCTGCCTTAAAGAACAAGCTCGACTAGTGATGGGTAGCGCTACGCCTTCGGCGGAAGCTTATGCACGAATGAAGACCGGGGCGATCCACCGCTACGATCTACCCCGTAGAGTGGGAGGAGGTGCGACTCCTCGGATAAGCATAGTGCAGACTATCTCTAGCCGGAGGATCTTGGGTCCTGAGTTGACTGACGCCTTGCGTCGTACTCATGCCGAAGGAAGGCAAAGCATCCTTTTCCTAAATAGGCGTGGATTTTCCCATTATTTTCACTGCCGATCGTGTGATTACGTGTTAACCTGCGGCCGTTGTTCAGTTACCCTAACTCTGCACCGGTCTTCTAAGACTCTTTTGTGTCACTACTGCGGCTACCGGAGCCAACCAGTTAAGGTGTGCCCGGAGTGTCGCTCCCTGGATGTTCGGTATGCTGGATTCGGGACCCAGCGTGTGGAGTCTGAGCTCAATCGTATATTACCCGGTGCAGTAATCGCTCGGGCGGACTCCGATTCCATCCGACGTCGAGGAAAGTTCGCTGAGCTATTGAAGAGATTGCGGGAGGGTGAAATCCATGTGTTGGTCGGCACTCAGATGGTAGCCAAGGGATTGGACTTGCCTGGGGTCAAGCTCGTGGGGGTAGTTGACGCAGATATGTCATTACGGTTACCTGATTTTCGTGCTGCGGAGAGAACCTTCTCGCTGCTCGTGCAGGTGGCAGGACGGGCTGGTAGGGCTGTGCCCGATGGCGAGGTGTTTATTCAGAGCTCAAACCCAGAGGCTGCTCCGATTACCCTTGCTGCATCCGGCCAGGTGACCGAGTTTTTAGAAGGTGAATTATCTGCCCGTCGCGAACAGCGATTCCCACCGTTCTCACGCCTAATTCGTGTAGTGGCTCGTGGTCGGGATGAAGCCAAAGTGACCTATGCTGCCGGCCGGTTAACAAATCTACTCGAGGCAGAACCGGAGATCGCAGCAAGCGACGTGGACATCCTGGGGCCAGCTCCTTGCCCTCTCTCGAAATTATCGTACAACTACCGCCACCATTTTTTGATACGTTCTCCGACAATGGCGCCGATTCTTGCGGCGGTGAGGCGTTGTTTGGGTAGGGTGCGTGTTGATTCTGGCGTACATCTGGAATTGGACATAGATCCCGTGTCGGTCTTATAGGATGAGGTCACATGCTTAAGGTAATAACCTTGGGAGATCCTCGATTATGGGAGCGGTCTGTGGTTGTTGATCCGTTGGAGGTTCGAGGACTGGCAAAGCATATGTTTCGAACCATGTATGCGGAGGAGGGTATCGGCCTGGCAGCAGTACAAGTTGGGCAGTTGTTGAGGGTGTTCATTACCAAGGTAGGGGATGACCCCGAACGCGTCTATATCAATCCAGAACTTATAGAAACTTCGATCGAAGAGCAGACATCAGAGGAGGGTTGCTTAAGTATTCCGGGAGTCCGTGCCAACGTAACCCGTTCAGCTAACATTGCGGTACAGGCCACCGGTTTGAACGGACGGACATTCCGGGTGAACGCCCAGGGCTTACTTGCTCGCGCAATACAGCATGAATTAGACCATCTGAACGGTGTGCTTTTTGTCGATTACCTGAGCAAGCACGCGAGGGATGAACTGCTCGCCGACTACGAGTAGTAGCTATGCGCGTTTTGTTTGCCGGTACGCCACAATTTGCTGTTCCATCTCTGAGGTCGACTGCCGACCAATTCGAAGTGTGCTGTGTGCTGACGTCTCCCATTCGTCCGTCTGGCCGGGGCCAGCGGGCGTCCGTTTCCCCGGTACAAAGTGAAGCGGAACGTCTAGGAATACCAGTAAAATCTCCAGCTCAGCTAGATGCTTTCTCAATGCAGAAGCTTGCCGATTTTCGTGCTGATATTTTAGTAGTGGCGGCTTACGGATTGATCTTTACCAAACACTTCCTTGAGCTTTTCCCATATGGAACGTTAAACGTGCATCCATCACTGCTGCCACTTCCCCGTGGTGCTGCACCTAAACCAGCAGCAATTCTCGCAGATGATAGGGAGACTGGAGTAAGCATCCTGAGGGTGGTGCGGCGTGTAGACTCAGGTCCGATCTTGAATAGACGTATTCGAGCCCTGGATGGGACCGAGACAACTGAAAAGTTAACCGCTGAGTTAGCTGAGGTTGGGGCTGATCTTCTGATAGAGACGCTCAACAAGGTTAGAAATGGTACAAGCAAGGAAGTGGAACAGATTGATAAGGACGCTACCTATTGCTCAAAAGTGACAGTCGATGACGGACAAATTGACTGGCATATTGATGATGCATTCTCGATAGAGAGGATGGTGCGTGCGTTTACGTCCTGGCCACATGCCCACTGTCGTCTGGGGAAGCGCCGGCTCAATTTGTTGGCTGCCAAGGTATTTTCGACGAAGGAACTGGGCCCGCCCGGCCAAGTGGTTCGTGTGGACAACCAATGCGGCATTCTACTGCATACTGTGCGTGGTGGTCTAGGAATCACAGAACTACAGCTTGAGGGACGGCGTGCGCTTGACTGGAGGTCTTTTGCGAACGGGTACAATGGACTCTTGGGAGCGCGATTAACGTGAGCGATTCAAAAACACAGTCAGTCCGGTCCACCGTTGGGCTCGTGACAGTGATCGCTTTTGTTCTGGTGGTGACTACAATTATTGCTTTCTTCATTTCAGTGCGGAGTGCGGAGGAGACGCAGGTGCCAGCAGTGGTGGGAGAGGACTGGTTGTCAGCAGTGTTACAACTTCAAGAAAAAGGTTTGGTAGCCAAATTTGAAGGTCGATTTTCGATTAACGTTGAACAGGGGCAGATTATGACGCAGACCCCAGTAGCAGGTTCCTTGGTGACAGCCGGTCGTCCAGTTTCCCTAGTAGTTAGTCAAGGACCGATCATTGATCATGTCGGAGATTACGTTGGGCGCGACCTCGATGAGGTTCGGTTAGAGTTACAGGCGTTACGGGCTACTCATAAATCACCAATAAGTATTGGAGATGGCGGTCCTCTTGTGTCTGACCCGCAGCCCGCTGGGACGATCCTGGCCCAGACTCCGTCAGCCGGCGCGCCGGTATCGGAAGAGGTGGTTATGCTTTTCACGGTTAGTCGCGGGCCGCGAGCGGACCTCATTGAGGTTCCTGATTTCGCTGGCCTCCCGTACGAAGAGGCACTTGCGGTACTATCGGTGCGCAATCAAGCGTTTGTATTTACAATCCGTAAAGGACGTGCTGAGGATCAGCCCGGGACTGTGGTGTTCCAGTCACCAGCTGCTGGCAGCGAAGTGTCCCACAGTACAATCTTACAAGTCGGGATCACCCGGCCGGAGTTGAAGGACGAGGGTGATATTTTCGGTGTATTTGAGTATCAAGTTCCTGAGTACCCCATTTTGGTTGATCTCACGTTAGAAGCAAGATTACCCGGGCAACCGAAGGCGGTTGTGCTGCTGGAGACAAAATATCAAGGCGCACCAATCGCCGTTCCTTTCGTGATCGATCGAGACGCGGAACTGGTGTTGACAGTGCTCGGTACACCTAGGGTCCGCCGAGATGCTGTCCGCCTGGCGATCGACTGAGTCATAGTAGTACTATCACAACTGCTCTATAGCGCGGGCGTCGTATAATGGTTATTACCCGAGCTTCCCAAGCTCGTGACGAGGGTTCGATTCCCTTCGCCCGCTATCATGTAAATTTTTTTATAATATATACTTGTATAAATGTCCTGCATTCTTTGATTGTATCGTGGTATCAGAATCTGGTGCCATGGCGGTGATTTAGCCGCCAAGTACTCACTCTACAAGCGGAAGCATGAGGCGGAGGCGTATGTAGAGAAGTGGCTGCAAGATGAGCCGCTGCCGAACATGCTGGCGGAGTTCTCGTCGGACTTCTTCGTTTGGGAGAACTGCAGCTGGATCAAGTTGCAGCACGAAATGGGAAAGCGATTCTCGCGGTCTGTGGCACTAAGCCGCCGCGGTCACCTCTGCAACCACATCTTGCCGAAGTTCGGTCAACGACGGCTGGACGACGCTCCGGTTAGCTAACGGCATCCGTGATACAATAACCCCTTCGCCTCGCGAGGCATGCGGCGGCGCTTTTTCATCTGCGCCAGCCCCTCGGCGTGCCATCGTGGAAGGTCTTGAGCCAACGGTCGAGAGGTACCAGGCAGCTGCTGCTGGTGCCATAGTTGCACTCGAAGTAGCGGTGATGCAGCCAGTGAAAGTAGTCATCGATCGACATGCGGGTGTCGTTGCTGGTGTGCACCACGATCTGATCGAAACCGGTATAGCCTTTCGCCGGTCCTAAAGCGGTGGACTGCATGACGGCAGGCATGTGAATGGGATACGACGGCACCACTCACTTCATGCAAGCGCGGCGTCATCATCTATGGCTGAGTGAAGAGCTGCTTCGCGCGCGTGGTGCGCGCCGAGCCGCACTTCCCCGCCATATCGTGTTGGGCCGGTAGCTAGCACCTACGCGGCTGGGGGCACGGCTGCTGCTAGTCTCCAGGCTGGTCTGACTGCGTCAGCATGCTCGCTTTGATGTCATCGATTGTCGCGGCGTTGGATACGGATTTGTGTGCGCTTCTCTTTTTCATTCTCATCTGGATCTATATCTATTTGTCCCGCGATCATTTTAGGAATATTTCTACGACCGGAATAACGACGTCAGGTTTGATGACTGGCAGTGTCAACATCACCGAATCCGACTCCTGTCTGACGGCGGTCGACGTGTGCGGCATGTCATCCTTTTTCTTCTCAGCAAAGGGGATCTCGGACCCATCGTTGAGTAACTGAGAGTATTCTATTTTTCCGGCAAGGCCATTCATATGGATGTGCTTGAAGGGCCAGTTAAATACGTGGAGGTAGAGGCGCTTGCCGTTCTGTGTGAAGCGGCAGTCAGTCGGAGGTGTGAACTCGCTCTGGGTGCATCCGTAAATTGATCGACCATGGATATGGAGCCACTCCCCGTAGATCCTGAGCGCTGCCAGTGCGCGGGAATCAAACTCTCCGCGAGCTGTCGGCCCCACGTTCATCAGGATATTTCCACCGCAAGAGACCGTGTTCACGATCATCTGAACGAGTTGCTCTGGGCTTTTCCAGCTCGATTCATCTCGGTGATATCCCCATGAACCCGAAAATGTCTGACACGCCTCCCAGACCACCGGTTTGCCATTGATCGTAACCCAATCGTTCGGCTGGTATTGCTCAGGGGTATTGATATCGCCACCGACCTCGGCGCGATCATTGAGGATGATCTCAGGCTGGAGCTCGCGGACCATCTTGATCAGTTTTTCGCTCTGCCAGTCGTCCTTACCTTTTCCTGCAAAGTGCTCGTAGCCAGGCCGGGAGGTGGGATACGAGAAATCGAACCACAAGATGTCGATCTTTCCAAAACCGGTGAGCAACTCTCGAACCTGGCCGTGAAGATAATCGC
>CAZTZA010000010.1:0-22191 GCA_964618015.1 uncultured Spirochaetaceae bacterium
GACCGGTAGACGACCTGTTCGTTGGCTGGACCAACAAAAAAATCACCAGGTACCGACCGGGGGAGGATGCACATGCTCAGCGTAGGTAACCCCGCGCCCGACTTCTCGTTGCAAGATCAGGACGGTAAGAATCATAGTCTTGCTGATTACACTGGCAAACAACTCTTAATCTATTTCTACCCCAAAGCGGACACGCCAGGTTGTACTCGACAGTCCTGTTCAGTGCGTGACTACTCGTCCGATCTTGAGGCTGAGGGTGTTGTTGCATTCGGAGTGAGTCCAGATGGAGCTAAGGCCCAGAAGCGTTTCGATGACAAGTTTTCGTTGGGATTCACGTTGCTTTGTGACACTGAGCACGTGATGGCTGCAGCCTACGGGGCCTGGAAGGAACGAAATGTATTCGGGAAGATCGGACTGGGAATCGTTCGTTCAGCTTTCTTAGTTGGGCAAGATGGTTTATTGCGAGGGGTATGGATACCAGTAAAGCCAGAAGATACTGTGCCAAAAGCCTTGGCTGTCGCGAAGACCGCCGAGGGATAGTTTTATGAACGCCGCGCTGCTGCTGTCCGGCGGCGTGGACAGTTCAGTCGCTCTAGTGCGTCTACAGGAGGCCGGTGCTCGCGTCACTGCCTTTTATCTGAAGGTGTGGCTGGAGGAGGAACTGGCCGGTCTTGGCGACTGCCCGTGGCAGGAGGATCTTGAGTACGCTCGGGAAGTATGTGATCAGCGGGGGGTTGCGCTGCATGTGGTCTCGGTACAGCGCGACTACCTCGAGAGTGTTTTGGACTACGTGGTGCAAGAACTACGTGCCGGTAACACGCCGAGCCCTGACCTCATGTGTAATCGGCATATCAAATTTGGGGTGTTTGCTGATCGTTACGCTGACGGGTTTGATGTGATTGCCACTGGCCACTATGCACGGATCACTCAGACTATCGACGGTCCGCGTCTCCTGACTGCTCCAGACCCCGTCAAGGATCAGACCTATTTCCTTGCTTACGTTAATGCTCTACACCTCGAGCGTGCAGTATTTCCGATCGGTGACTCGTCGAAAGCTCGCATCCGTTCCGAAGCCCGTGCTAATAACCTTCCAACGAGATCACGGCCTGATAGCCAGGGCATCTGTTTTCTCGGCAGGATAAGCTACCGTGAATTTGTGCGACGCCGTCTCGGCGTGATTCCCGGGGCTATTGTCGAAAGGGAGAGTGGCCGTGTAATAGGTGAGCATCCGGGGCACTATTTCTTTACCGTTGGTCAGCGCCAAGGAATAGGGCTAGGTGACGGTCCTTGGTATGTAGTTGACAAGGACGCCCTAGACAATCAGATCACGGTCAGCCGTACACCAGAAGACTACCTGCGCCGTACCTTTGCCGTTTCCAGTGCTAATTGGATCAGTGGATCCCGGATCGGCCCCGTGGGTAAAAGTTTGCAGGTTCAAGTGAAGGTGCGTCATGGCTCTGAGCTGCATCAGTGTCGCTTGGAGAGGACGATAGTACCCGGCCAGGCAGTGGTGCACGCTGAATCTGCTTTGACGGTGGCTGCCGGACAGTTCGCAGTACTTTATGACGAAGACGAATGTCTCGGCGGCGGGGTTATCAAGCCGCTTCCGTCGTGAGTGATTCTAGTGTGGGTCGGGTCGTTTTGGTGGGAGCTGGCCCCGGCGACCCGGGGCTCATTACTGAGAGGGGCCTTGCAGCACTAATAGATGCTGACGAAGTCGTATACGACGCACTGGTTTCAGCGAGGACGATTAGTTTAGCTCAAGGAAGACGCCATTTTGTGGGTAAACGTTCAGGCCAACAAGAATTGTCGCAGGAGGAAATTGAGTCTTTGATGGTGCGCTTGGCTAGGACCGGATCCAACGTGTGCCGCCTAAAGGGCGGCGATCCATTTTTGTTTGGTCGTGGGGGCGAGGAGGTAGAGGCGCTCGAGCTTGCCGGAATCGAGTATGAAGTGATTCCCGGCGTGACCGCTGCCATGGGCGCCGGGGCCTACAGTGGTACTGCGCTCACGCATCGGGATCGATCCTCGTCAATTGCTTTCTGCACGGGTCATGCTGGGCCGATACCCGTTCCGGCGGTGGATACTATCGTCTATTACATGGGCTCTGCATCGCTCTTAAATATTGCTGAATCGGTCATTGAGGCTGGCTGGCCGGCCGGTACTCCTGTCCAGATCATTAGAAATGCGACGTTGCCGCAGCAGCAAATCACCATGAGTAATTTAGGCCAAATTCAAGCTAAAAAAGTCAGTGCCTTGTCGCCGAGTGTCATTATCGTTGGCGGTGCCGCCGCAGGTGCACGGAGAAGCTGGTATGAAAGACGTTCCAAAGTGCTGGTCACCGGGTTGAGGACTGAGCCGTTCGCTCATATAGGAGAGGTGATTCATACTCCACTTATTACGATAGGAGCAGCCGCCAACCGCGCCGCGGTACGACGTGCGATTGATCGACTCCATGATACTGACCACATTGTTTTCACCAGCCGCACTTCGGTTGACTACTTCTTACGCGAACTTTTAGCGTCCGGACAGGATATTCGCGCCCTAGCCAACTGCACTCTCGCCGCTATCGGCGATTCAACCGTGGAGGCGCTTTCTCGGTTTGCTTTATGTGCTGATCTGGTGGGCAACGGGTCGGGAGCTGAGGGGTTACTGTCTGTTTATCGTGCTGCTAGGGTTTGTGGTTCCCGGATTTTGTTGCCGACTTCGGATATAGCACGCATTACACTAGCGGAGGGGCTACGGGCAGAGGGTAATCAGGTTGAGGTTTTGACTGTTTACCAAACCAGGCGAAACGACAATCCAATTCTCGAAGACCTATCTAGTTTTACACACCTCGCACTGTCCTCCCCGTCAGGCGTTGATGCTTTCCATGCCTTATATGGAGAAAAGTTGCCTTCTAACATGCAGATCATCGTTCTGGGTGAACTAACTGCTGAAGCAGTACATAAAGTCTATCCAAACCATGAGGTACATCTCTTTAATGGATAAGTCTCTCCAGCAGGGCCCGATTGCGGCGCCAGTTGCGTTGTACCTTAACTCTTAGGTCTAACCATACGGGTCGCCCTAACACTTTGGTTAGCTCGGCCTGTGCACCGGTTCTTATTGCGGAGATAAGCGTGCCGCGCTGGCCTATCACAATTCCCTTTTGCGATTCACGTTCAACATTTAGGAAGGCACGGACCCAGATACGGTTCGAATCTGTCTCGAGATCCGCTATTTCCACATACATCGCCTGAGGAAGTTCCTCGCGTGTGGCTCGGATAGCGTGGCTGCGGATTAGTTCGCTAATCCGTAGTGCTTGTGGCTGATCGGTGTACCGATCGTCTGGATAGATTGGAGGGCCCGTGGGGCTGAGATTTATTAAGCAGAAGACGAGGTCCTCAATGCCTTTATCAGTAACGGCTGAAACAGAGAATATGCCCTTAAACTTAAGTTCTTCAGGAACCGCCGCCGAGCCACTGCGTCCAGCCGCTGGCACCAGGTCTGATTTGCTGAGAGCGAGAACTACCGGGCCGTCGAAATGTTGTGCCAGTGAGATAATCGCGTCTTCCTCAGCGCCTCCAGCCCGTGACGGATCTATTACTAACAGTACGATTTCCACTTCCTTAAGGGTCGAGGTGGTAAGTGCCTGTAGCCTTGCATCGAAGGGTCGATCGGAATCCTGAAATCCGGGGGTATCGATCAGTAGAAGCTGTCCTACGGAGCGGGTGGCAATTCCGCGGATTCGTGACCGCGTAGTCTGTGGAGAAGATGCAACAATCGCGAGTTGGTGACCGCACATACGGTTAATCAGCGTTGATTTACCGGCTGAAGGCCGGCCGATCACTGCTACCGTGCCACTGCGGTGTGGTAGGTCAGTAGTTTCGCGACTGATTTGAGTACTCTCGACTGAATACCTGACGGCGTGACAGACGGTCAGTTCGGCCGGTTATGGATAGTCTGCGTCGCAGTCCACGCTCCATAAGCAATAGCATGTCCTGGGTAAGATCCTCGATGTAATCGCTGTCGAGTTCTGACAGGAGTGCTCCATATATTGATACCAGAAGCCGGCCGGGGTCTTTGAACCGGCCAACTCGAAAGGTGCGCCGACGGATTCCATCGGACAGAATAGAGTTGACTAATTTAGCTACTGAGTTAAGCAGAGAGCCTCGCCGCCGTGCGCAATCAGCCGGCGACGGAAATCCAAGATTACGTGTATTGGTGAGGACTCCTAGTAGTAACGGGCTTTTCTGCAAGCCGAGAGATATGAATCGATACAAAGCCTTGAGCTGGTTCATCGGAGATTTGAAGCGGTTGGTTATCAAGCGTGCCTCGCGGATCCCTTGTTCTGCGATGTGGTCTAAAATGACTCCGAAAAAAGTTTTCTTGTCGGGGAAATGACTGTAGAATGATCCGGTCGACACGCCGACTTCAGCGGTAACCTCGGCGATCGTTACACCACGGTAGCCGTACTTCGAAAATAGTCTCTCGCCGGCGCTAAGGAGCTGGTCGCGTCGCGCCTCTGGGCTGGATGCTCCCTCTTGCAGCCTATTCATATTTCTTGAATATTAAATTCATTTATTCAGAATGACTACCATCGTTAATTCATCTTTGAATTTCCAGGGATTAAACTGAGAGCAGCGTTCGTGCTACTATGTGGACTCACCGTTTACCGGAAGGATCGAAAAAGTCCGCAATCTGGTCACATAGTGCTTTTCTGCAGCGTATGTTTAGTGTAACTCTGCAGTCGGAAGGGGGACTGGTTGCAAATGCCTGATCAGTTTAAGGGATTGCATTATCGATTGCGTTGCGTCGGGTGTGGTCAAATTTTCCACGATAACGACGGGATGATGCCGCTCGGATGTGATGCAGCCCATCCACCTGCATCCCAGCAGATAGTCGTCCTCAATCTAACCGGCGGAGGCAGAGTCAAAGCTGAGCGTGAGTTTAAGATTCGCTCAGCGGTCCCCGATCTTTTGGTGTCTCGTTCCGATTCATCGTCTATCTGTGACAAAATCGAGTCCTTGAGCGGCTCCTACGCAGCCTAATCCAATCTATTGTCAGGAAGGGAAGAAAATGACCGACCTCTTTGAGAAATGTCATGGCGATGAAGGTTACTTTGGGCGTTTTCGTGCTGCCGGAGATAAGTATTTCTCGCAGCCGGTGCTGGATTCCGTGCCAGGCCCGCACATGGAGTTCCACGGCCGGCCGGTGATTATGTGGTCAGTTAACAGCTATCTTGGTCTTGCCGGAAACGAGCACATTAAACAACGGGCACGACAGGCGCTGGAAAGCTATGGAACGTACTCGCCTATGGGCTCACGCATGCTGACTGGTAATACGAGTAAACATATAGAATTGGAGCGACGTCTAGCCGCCTATTGCTTCAAGGACGCTTCGGTGTTGTTCAACTATGGGTATCTGGGGGTGACCGGGACGATCTCGTCGTTAATTGGACCGCTGGACGAGGTCATCATTGACAAGCTGTCGCACGCGTCAATGATCGATGGCACTGTCCTAGCGATGGCGGGCCGCCGTTTCCGACCGTTTAAGCATAATGACTTGGAGAGCCTAGAACGGCAGCTCATCGCCTCTTCAAAGCGCGACCGCGGCGGAACTCTTGTGGTGGTCGAAGGTGTGTACGGCATGAGAGGGGACCTTGCTGATCTTCCAGGCATTTGCGAGTTAACCCGACGATACGGAGCAAGAATTTACGTTGATGACGCACACGGATTTGGTGTTATGGGGTCGTCCGGACGGGGTACCGGTGAACATTTTGGTGTACAGGAAGACATAGATCTCTACTTCGGCACTTTCGCAAAGGCATTTGCCTCAATTGGCGGCGTGACTGCAGGCGACGAGGCGGTATGCGACTACGTGCGTTATAATGCCCGCTCTAACGTGTTTGCTAAGAGCTTGCCGATGGTTTACGTAGAGACGCTTTCGGCGACTCTTGACGAAATTGAAGCGCATCCCGAATTCCGCGAACGTATGTGGCACATTGCACGACTGTTACAGCACGGCCTACGGGAACTAGGATTCGATCTTGGGGACACTGCTTCCCCTATAACCCCAGTGTACGTGCCAACCGAAAAAGAAGAGACGGGAATGGCGATCTTGAAAACGCTGCGCGAACAGTTTGGAATTTTTTGTTCAGGCGTGACATATCCAGTTGTACCGCGTGGCGTAGCTTTATACCGCTTGATTCCTACCGCTGCCCATACCGAAGAAGACGTGGAGGCAACCTTGGGCGCCTTTAAATCGATTAGGGATAGCTTCGGACTGGATTTGAGCACCTGGAAAGCCAAAGCAGTCTGAAACGGTTCGGTGCCGTCTGCTTGAGCCAGAGAGGCCAGTTTTCAGCTTCTAAGTGTCGCCTTGGCAGTTCTGTGATGCTGTTAGCAGGCGTGATCCTGTTAGTCACGAGCTGTGGACTTCGGGAGTTTGAGTATGAGTTTCAGGCAATGTCTACCCAGGTTCGGGTGACCGCCTACGCTCGTTATAAACCTTCCTGGGAGGAACTGAATGAGGCAGCTGTCACCTGGGTGAGTCAGATCGACTACCGGGAACAAGATTCTGCGGCTGCAGTCCTCAACACAACCGGATCACTGTCGGGAGGGGTTGAAGGTTACGCACTGCTACAAGCAGTATTAATCGATGCAGTACAGGTGGCTGAGCGTACTGGCGGCTCCTATGACCCGACGGTGCTTCCATTGGTGCGTCTCTGGGACTTCGATGGGGGTGGGCGTCTGCCGGATGTCTCGGCGATCCATCGTGCTGTTTCCCTGATCGATTACTCCACGGTAGACGTGAGTGGGCCCCTAATGCTAGCCCCCGGTCAGGAAGTGGATCTAGGCGGAATTGGCAAGGGAGTTGTGGTTGATCTGATCGCTGACCATCTGGCTGAACGAGGTGTTAAGCGATTTTTGGTGGAGGCAGGTGGCGATCTTTTGGTGTCAGGTCTCAAGCCTGGGAATCATCCCTGGCGTGTCTGGGTGCAACATCCGCGCAAGAGTGAGTCTGCGCTTGCAATCATAGAAATTGGGGAAGCTGATAAGCGTCGCGCAGTGGTTACCTCCGGTGACTACGAGCGCTATATAGAGATAAACGGTGTCCGCTATCACCATATCTTGAATCCAGAAACAGGCTGGCCCGCGCGTGAATCAGTTTCGGTGACTGTAATTGCTAGTCGTGCTGCCGTAGCGGACGCGCTGGCCACCGGGTTATTCGTGGTTGGGGCGGGCGGTCTTTCCTGGTTCGAGGGCGATGTCGATGTACAAGCGCTAGTGGTAACTGAGGAAGATGACGTCCTTGCTGCTTATGCCACCGTCGATTTTCCGGTCATTATGGCCGACCTCGAACTTAACTGATTGCCGGGCTGGATTGGTCTTTCGTCATTTATCAATAACCACTTAGAATGCATCTATTAGAAACTCTGTGACTGATTCTGCGTGAGACCTTGGACGCTCGATCAGCGTGAGGCTATATTGCCGAGGGAGGCTGGAATGCACGCACCGCGCCGTGGTTGGGAGTCGCCGCTCCGCCGATTGGACAAAGAAGACGAAGAGAGACAGACGCAAGACGAGGAGCACAGTAGTCGCGAAGGCGAAAACGGGATTGCGAATCGGCTCTTGAAGAGTCGTTCAGTACTGCTTTCGGGAGAAATCAATAAGCAGCTCGCTGAACGGATTATCAAACAGCTCATATTGCTAGAGGAGGATGGTGAGAACCCCGTGAGGGTCTTTATTGATTCGCCCGGTGGTGATGCTGACGCCGGCTACGCAATCTTCGACATGTTGCGTTTCATTAACCCGCCAGTGATTACCATCGGCATGGGCTTGGTAGCGAGTGCCGCGGCCATTGTGTTGCTGGCCGCTCCTTCAGAGCGTCGCGTCGCGTTGCCCAACTCGCATTATCTGATTCATCAACCGTTGTCCGGAATTCGCGGTGTGGCCACCGAAATCGAAATTCATGCTCGTGAGCTGGAGAAACTGCGCTCTAAGATCAATCAGATGATTGCTGACGAGACTGGCCAGTCGGTCGAAAAGGTTGAACAAGACACCGACCGCGATTATTGGTTGTCAGCTGCCGAGGCTCAGGAATATGGGCTAGTGTCACGCATTATAGATAGTCGCGCTGAGCTGTAATGCCGCTACCGGCTGATCAGGCTGCACTGGCTACAACATTATCCACAGTCGACGACCGATTGCAGCCTGTGCGTGGCAAGGTTCGAGATATCCTATCGTGTGGCGATGATCTTTTGATTTGCGCTACTGACCGCGTATCAGCCTTTGACCGCGTTCTAACTACTATTCCTTGGAAAGGAGAGGTGCTCACCAGATTATCACTTTACCATTTCGACAACACCGCCGATATCGTTCGCAATCACGTCGTCGAAGCAGTTACTGCTCGTACGATGCGCGTACGTCGGTGCCAAGTTTTGCCGGTGGAGATTGTGGTGCGCGGCTATTTGACTGGCTCAGCATGGCGAGATTACCAGCGGACTGGCGAGGTCTCCGGTATTCGACTTCCGTCCGGTATGCGCTTCATCCATCGCTTCAACGATCCACTCTTGACTCCTGCTACGAAGGCCGAGCGTGGTGAGCACGACGTACCGATCTCTCCTTCGGAGGTTTTGGCGCGCGGTATGGTATCGGAGGAAGTCTGGTCTGAAGTGGTAAGAACCGCGCATGAACTCTATAGGCGTGGGGGGAGTATCGCCGCCGATCGAGGTCTTGTTCTAGTCGATACTAAGTACGAGATGGGTATAGTTGATAACGAACTGATTCTAGCCGACGAGGTTCATACTCCCGACTCCAGCCGCTACTGGTTTGCTGACACTTACCAAGAACTGTTCGAAGCCGGTCATCGGCAGCGCAAGCTTGACAAAGAGTATTTACGCCAATGGTTGATGGACCGCGGATATTCAGGTGAAGGCAGACCGCCATTGATCCCGGACGAGCTTCGGTTAGAGTTGGGACGGCGTTATGTAGAGGCATTCGAGCTGTTGACGGGTACAGAGTTCCAGCCGGAGTCATCCAGTGTCGAGGAGGAGTCAAGGGTACTCAGAGCTATAGTAGATACCATGAGGCAGGCTGTCCGATAGACGAGTGAGTCTGTTATCTATTTCTCCAGTATATGGATACCGTGAACACGGCAGTGCATTAGAAGAGTAGCCAGCAACGGGCTATTTCCTGTTGGACTACACGTGTGTCTGATAGGGAATCGCTCCTCCTCTGTGTTTCGAAGGGTGATCGCGTATCTCGCCACCTAATGTCTTCTTTGATAGAGTAATATCAGCGGATGTTGGGAACACCTGCCGAGCTTCTGCGTAATCAGGAGGGCGACTCGACGTGATGTCGGGTGCACTCAGAGATGTGAAAATATGCGATGATAGAGTGTACTTCTTCGTATAGTAGAGCATTACGTCTTGCATCGCGGTAGACTGAGCGTCTGGTGAGTGAGTATGGCTGAACACTACAATTCGACCGATGAGTATCTGCAGGCGCTCAATGACCGAGGAAAGATGCCGCCGGGGTTTCAAGTTGCTACGATAGCTACTTCTTTCGAGCCTCCGGAGCGACCGAGCAAAAAACTTTCCATTAAGTCCGCGCTTCTCATGCTCGACGAACCGTCACCGTCTTTTGCAGCGACCTTGACACGCAACGCCTTGCGGGGAGCTCCAGTTGAGATAGTCGAAGACCTTCTCCGCCGGGATGTGCCGGTTCGCGGAATACTGATAAATAATGCGGTTGCTAATGTGGGTGTTGCTACTGGAAAGGATGACGCTCGAACCGTTCTTGGCCGATTGGCTGAACTTGCCGATGCTGAAGATCAGTTCTTTGCTCCCGCTTCAACCGGGGTTATTGGATGGAGGCTGCCAACAGAGCCTATCATGGCGATTTTGCCGGATCTGGTTGCTTCGGCTTCGCCCGGAAGCATCCTTCCAGCTGCGCGCGCAATTATGACTACGGACCGCTATCCTAAGGTACGTAGTCGACGCGTTGGCTCCGCGACTGTCACTGGTTTTGCTAAGGGAGCCGGCATGATCGAACCGTCTATGGCTACCATGCTAGCCTTCCTGATGACTGATGCGGTAGTTGACCGAGAAATTTTGCAAAAATTACTTACTCAAGCGGTGGAATTGAGTTTCAATCGTATTTCGGTTGACAGCGATCAGAGTACTAGCGACATGGTGCTGGCATTGAGCTCACAACAAGTTGAATCAGTGTCTCAAGATGATCTCGGCGAGGCTATACTTGAGGTATGTCTCGACCTTGCGGAAGATATCGTGCGTAATGGAGAAGGGGTAGAACATGTGATGAAGGTCTCTGTCTCTGCTCCTGGAACTGAGAAGGGGGCGGTAGCAGTCGGAAAAGCGATCGTGAATTCACCTCTAGTTAAAACAGCCATATTCGGTGATGATCCGAATGTGGGGCGCATTGTTAGCGCGATCGGTGATCACCTCGGTGCGCAGGCGTCACCTCCGCAACTAACATCTTCTAACTTAAATATAGGGGGAATAAATGTTTATAAACAAGGATCCTTTCGCCTTAACGGGATAAAAGAGGCTGCCCTCACAAAATATCTGAGTGAGCGTCGGATCGATCATACTCTCGACTACCCTCCGCACGATCGTATTGTAGAGATCGAGGTTGACTTCGACGCATCAATCAAGTCCCAGAATGTAGAGATAGTGGTTCTGGGAGCAGACCTCTCACACGGATATGTGACAGAGAACGCTGACTATCGCTCGTAAAGCTTTGCAGCCAAGTATTGTGGTCAACCCAGTGACTATTAAGCACACTCGTTTAAGTACGTTAAGTTAGTCGCTTCTTTGATAGACCAGCGGGAAAGTCGTATAGGGCTATTCCTATTGACCTGCGGGGCCGGATTGTGACCCGTATCTTATTTATTTGAAGGGAATAAGGACACTTAGCGCTCGCGGTAAATTATTCGTCCGCGGTTCAGGTCGTAAGGAGACAGCGCGACCCTAACCCGATCGCCCGGGACGATGCGAATGTAGTGCTTACGCATTTTTCCGGAAAGGTGAGCCAGGATTAGGTGTCCGTTTTGAAGCTCAACCCGGAACATGGTATTCGGGAGAGACTCCTTAACAGTACCTTCGACCTCGATCGCATCTTCTTTAGCCACGTAATCTTCGCGGGGGAGTGTATGGAGAGGGTCTTACCATTGTCAACGCTAACCGAATCTCTTGAATGAGATTGGCTTACAAGAGAGAAAAGTTCTGTCGAAAATCTTTTAGGTTGATCCAAAAGGTAGTTCACTCACGTTTTGTCGGCTCTAAATATTAGTTTTTTCGGGTAAATTCGAGTCTGTTACTCTTGACAGACCAACTTTCGTATCGGTTACAGTAAAGTGTCGTTGGTGGGTGCCGACATATATGGGGTGCGTAGCCTGTGGCATTGGTTGACACCGTGTAGGTGGTGTCTCCATACTACCGGCGACATAACGGGGTAGGGGGGCCGTTGGCTCATAGAGCCCCGAAACTAAGGAGGAAGTAATGCGAAAAATAACACTTCTTGCCGTACCGCTGCTGGTGCTTGGCCTCTTCTCCCTGTCAGCAGACGTTGACTTTACGGTGAGTGGCAACTCGACGCTGACGTTCGGCATCGACCTGGACACCAACGCTACTGGATTTAAGAACGAATCGACGGTTGACTTGGACATCACGCTGGTGGACGAGCAGTCCGTGAATAGCGGAACGTTGGATACTGACGATCTCTATGCCTATATCGAACTTGAAGATTTCACTTGGGCAATAGACTCGACGGCCGGTAGTGGTAACACCACGGCTCCATCAGTTACAGCTAAGCTGTTTTTGGGACCGTTCACGATCACAACATTCAGCGCTCCAACCGTAGAGGTTGATTACGTTGCCCACACAGGCGGCGTTGATACTGCTTACAGCGGTTCGGGTGGATTGACTGTTGCGTACGATCTCGAGCCTGTCAGTCTTAGCTTGGGCGTAGTGTCCGAAGCGGATTGGGATGCTACTGGAACCCAAAATGATGACAATGCATATGCTTTCCTCGGAAAGTTGGGCGTTGATATCGGCGACGACGCAGACGCAGAGATTGCGGTTGCTTATGCGCATGAGTACTCAGGAGACGATATCGGCCTAGGTGGCAAAGCGACCTTCGACCTCGGCGATGTTGATACCAGTATTTCTTTTGATGGCGCGATCCCGTCAGGTAGCGGCGGCATTCCGTGGGATGTCGGTGCCGGACTGGATATTGGCCTATCGGAAGACGGTGAAAGCAAGTTAGAAACTGATCTAACCATGCACGTTCCTGCGAGCGGTGATCCGACCGTAGGTGCGGAATTGAAGCTTACTGAGGGAGATGGTGACGAGGGCTCACTTGCCGGACTTGGTGCAGTTATTACGATAGGGTTGGACGACCTTACTAGCGCCAGCAACACGTGGGACCTTGCAGTTGAAGCTTCTTACAGCAGCGATGGCATCAAGCCATACTTCGAGCTCAGTGTTGATAGCGCTGGAGACACCATGCCGTTCACGGCCGGTCTTGAGCTAACTACTATCGATAATCTGACCACGACTCTTGCGTACACGAGCACTAATCTCACCGGTGATAGCCCAGACAAGGGCGATATTACCGCTGCGCTTAAGATTGCGTACTAGATCGCGTTAGGCTCGCTACGAGCCAATTAGAAAAAGGGTGCACCTGAGTGGGTGCGCCCTTTTTTTGCTTATATTATTATTATCGTGAGGTCTTTTTGAGAGAGTCATGCAATAAAGGCCAAGTTGCAGTCGACATTCTGGAAGACGGTACGGATAAAATGCATGATTTCCGAAAATATAAGGGCTAAAATAATAATTTCGACTCGACGTCCAACGTTTGGGTTGGCATAAAATAAAAGCTATGCAGATAACGATTCGGAGCGGGAACCCGACGACTGAAAGTTGCGATGGGCTTGTGGTTTTGGTTGGGGAAGGAAAGCATCTCACGGGAGTTAATGCGGCTATCGATAGTGCCGCTGGCGGTGTACTTGGCGCCTTTATAGAACTTGGCGATAACATCGACTCAAAAAGTCTTGTTCATGTTGGGGTTGGTCTGGGGGCAAAGCGTGTACTTATTGTTGATAGTGGTGTTCTGAGCGACAACCTATCTGAGGCAGGTCGTGTGATCGGAGGTACTGTTATCCAGGGTATCGCTGGTATCGCAATCCAAAGGTTAATAATAGCTGTTCCAGAGGGCTTAAATGATCAGTTGCTCCAGGGACTAACGGAGTGTCTGGTACTTGGGTCCTACCGATTCAACCAGTATCAGCGGTCAGATGAGAAAGTAACCGCCCTTGAACAGGTCACGTTTCTTACGGTGACTGATGCTGAAAGTCGTTCTCTAACGTCAGCGCTAGAGCGTGGCTTAATCTTGAGTGATGCTACCTGTCTTGCCCGGGATTTGGTTAATGAACCTCCCAACTATCTTACTCCAAATGCCTTAGGTGAACGGGCCGTTGATCTTGCTGGTCGGCACGGCCTAAAGAGCAAAGTTTTAGGTCAGGATGATCTTGCTGAGCAAGGTTTTGGAGCGCTTCTTGGCGTCTCTCGCGGTAGTGCTGAGGAGCCGTGTTTTATTGTTCTTGAGCATGAGGGTGAAAACCCCAACATGGCACCGCTGATTCTCGTCGGTAAGGGACTCACCTTTGACAGCGGCGGTCTGTCATTGAAGACGGCTAAGGGCATGGAGGATATGAAGATTGACATGGGCGGTGCTGCTGCAGTGCTCGGTGCTATGCAGGCGATTGGCCGAATTGGCTGTCAGCAGCGGGTGGTCGCTTTGATTCCAGCCACGGAGAACATGACGGGACCAAAGGCGCAGCGTCCTGGTGATGTGGTACGATCCTTTAGTGGCATTACCGTTGAGGTTTTGAACACTGATGCCGAAGGTCGCCTAGTGTTGGCTGATGCTTTGGGGTACGCACAGCAGTATCAGCCAGCGGCAGTAGTGGATGCTGCTACTCTTACCGGAGCGGCTATAGTCGCCCTGGGTCACCACGCAGCCGGCCTGTTAGGTAACAGCGGAACGCTGCTGGGTGCCATTGAGGCAGCCGCTGATATAACCGGAGAGAGGGTGTGGCAGCTACCGTTGTGGGAGGTCTACGAGAAATCACTCAAGAGCAAGGTAGCTGATATCAAAAACATCGGTGATGGTGGCGCAGGCACGATCTTAGGGGCTACCTTTTTGAAACGGTTCGTCAGCTACCCATGGGCTCATCTCGATATTGCAGGCACTGCCTGGGATATGAAGAGTGATGTTAGCTATCAACCGAGTTCTGCCACTGGTTACGGAGCTCGATTGTTCGCTGAACTTGCCAATTCCTGGAACACTGCCTGAGGGGCATTTATTAGATTCGGTTCTTAACTTTTTATAGAGGCTGTATCTGTAATGAAGATCTGGAACATGTCGCTTTCTTTAAACTAAAGCCGCTATAAAAAACAGGTTTCCACTAATGGATGGAGAAGAAAGTTAGAGGAAGCAATTGGTATGTCTTAGATGATGCTGGGAGAGGATTATCTCCAATTTCAGCAGTACGGCAGAGGTATGGTCACGGATGCTGATGACCATCGTGTCGGGGTACTATCAAGACAAGGGGATCATTATGGCTAAACCGGAGAAACCAACTAAAGACGCTGGCTACCTAGAGGCCGCAGCGAGGATTATCTTTATGGGCGGCCTAAACCGTCAAGTTGTTGATGGGAAGTGGGAAGGATTCCTACAGGCATTCCATGGCTTTGATGTTCCAACTGTAGCAGCGATGGGACCGGCTGACATTGATCGTCTGGCATCTGACGATAGGGTGATTAAATACTCAGCAAAATTACAGGCCATTGTTTTTAACGCACGGGAGATGCAGGAGGCCGTTGAGGAACACAGTGATTTTGGCGCATATATAAGCGCAATGCTTCTTGAGGGTCTGCCGACTACGTGCGCAGAGCTTTCTAAACGATTCTCTTATATATCGAAAGAGGGCGCTCGAAACTGGCTGTATTCCACCGGCCATGATGTGGGTGAGGTCACTGCCCAGACTGAAGTTTATATATGCAAATGGGCTCCGTACGAAAGTCAGCTATGGTGTTGGCGATTTGGGCGGCAATCTGTTTTTCACAGTTGTTAGCTTTCATCTGTTCTTTTTTTTTACTGATACGATAGTATTGAAGCCAGCCCTTACGGGGCTTGCGTTCATGGTGGGGAGGCTTTGGGACGCATTTACGGATCCGCTGATGGGTATCATATCCGACCGTACCCGCACTCGTTTTGGTCGCCGTCGACCGTATCTTCTTATTGGCGCCCCGTTGTTGTTCGTAGGTATTACTGTACTTTTTCTGGATCCTGGATTTCAGACACAAGCGGCTCGCTTTGTCTGGGCTACGGTCATCTATAGTCTGGTCAACACTGCCTACACAGTAGCATTCATACCCTACAATGCTTTGACGCCTGAGTTGGCAAAGGGATCGGATGAGCGGACGGCATTAAACGGCTACCGCATGACCTTCGCGGTTGTAGGGACTCTGATAGGAGCAGCCGGCTTCCCCATACTAGTGACTGGCCTAGGCCAGGGAACTGTGGGCTATAGCCGTGCCGGCTTGGTTACTGGCTCCATAGTTTGTATTGGCCTGCTTGTCACTTTTTTCATGGTACGAGAGCCAACTCTTCCTGCAATTGATTCCAGATCTACCCGTACCGGTTTGAAGTCGGTGCTTACTGCTTTCAAGAATCGTGCATTTCTGCTGGTGCTGATTCCCTGGACCCTTCACATGGTTGGGATTGCTCTAGTGTCACAGATGGTGGTGTTTTACTTTAAGTATTTACATGGTGACGAAGGATTATCTCAGATTGCTCTTGGCATACTGTTATTCGTAACGATGGGGATGATCATGGTATGGGTCCGAATCTCCCGAAGAATCGAGAAACGTACTTGTTACAACCTGGGGATGATCTGGTTTTGTCTATGCCTTCTATCAGCTGCGGCATTCGGGCAGCATAGCGTCTTTCTTACGCTCATAATAATCGGTCTATCTGGAATAGGCTTGGCCAGCCACTATGTATTTCCCTGGTCAATGCTTCCAGATGCAATAGATTTCGCTCTAGTGACGTCAGATCACCGAGATGAGGGGGTCTACTATGGACTGTGGACTTTGTTTCAGAAAGGCGGTCAGGCGCTGGCCCCATTGTTGGCTGGCATTACTCTAGAAGCCACCGGCTATGTCGCAGATACCGTCCAGACCTCAGGTGCGCAGACCGCGATCCGGCTATTAATAGGTCCATTTCCAGCAGTTTTCTTTGCTGGTGCTGTGGTTGTACTTAGTGCATATCCGATAACTAGAAACTTACATTCGAAGCTGCAGCGGCAGATGCGCTTGGGTGCTGTCAGGCCGGCAAACTCTGAGCGGTAGATCGGGATGGGCGAAGATTGTTTCCATCTCCTGACGGTGATTAGGCTTAACACGTGAACGACGACGTTATCGTTGTTCGAGGTGCACGGCAGAACAATCTCCGAGACCTGAATCTAGAAATTCCAATAGCACGAATGACCGTGGTAACTGGCGTCTCCGGTTCAGGCAAGTCATCTCTCGCATTCGACACGATTTATGCGGAGGGTCAGCGTCGGTACGTTGAGACCTTTTCTGCCTATACGCGTCAATTTTTTGACCGAATGGATCGGCCAGCAGTTGATGAGGTGGCTGGGGTGCCTCCAGCTATTGCCGTAGATCAAACCAATCCAGTGCGAACATCGCGTTCCACGGTCGGCACAATGACCGAACTAAATGACTACCTGAAGTTATTATATGCTCGCGCGGCTCAGATTTCTTGTCGTCGTTGCCACAGGGATGTGCAATTTGATAGTCCAAAGACAATTATTTCTAATCTTCTTCAGAATGTGCGGTCCGGTGATTTTATACTTATAACCTTTGAGGTGACAATTCCAGATAGTTTCTCTTGGAACGAAGTGCGCATCTTACTATCGGCTAAGGGCTATCATCGTTTCCATGCTCAGCATAGTGCTACTGCAACCCGGCCGCGACGTCTGGAGGTAGTGCAGGATCGGGTGACTGTGATTCCACAGAATCTTCCTCGTATCGTTGAGGACCTGGAGACTGCTTTCGAGCATGGCCATGGGCAAGTTGTAGTGCGCAGCCTGGATGTCAACGGACGTGTTGGACGGCCAAGACGATTTTCAACCGAACTGCACTGTGCCGTGTGTAACATTTCTTACGGAGAACCAACCCCAAGCATGTTCTCTTTCAACTCCCCGGTTGGTGCTTGTGATCGGTGTAGAGGGTTTGGCCGCATAATTACTATCGATTATGATTTGGTGATTCCCGATAGTAGGCTCTCTATAGAAGAGGGCGCTGTGAGGCCATGGCAGAGCCAGGCTTACGCAGAGTGCCAGGATGATTTGATCAGATTTGCGCGTAAGCGCAGCATCCCTACAGAGGTGCCATGGATAGATCTACCAGTGTCAACGCGCCGCTGGGTAATCGATGGCGAGGGAGATCAGCGGGATGGATGTTGGTACGGGGTGAAGCGTTTCTTCGACTGGTTGGAGAGGCGCAGTTACCGCATGCATGTGAGAGTGATGCTGTCACGGTACCGCGCCTACGTTTCCTGCCCCGTTTGTCAGGGGACACGGTTAAAGCCGGGTGGACTTCTCTGGAGACTGGGAGGAAAGCCCGGACGTGATATCCATGAGGTTGCGCTCATGCCGATCACGGAGTGCCGGCATTTTTTTGGCGAGCTGAGCATCCCTACAGCTGTTGCCGCCGCAGTAGATTCGCTTCTGACGGACGTGCATACACGACTAGGCTACTTAGAAGAAGTGGGCCTTGGGTACCTTACGTTAGACCGACAGTCGCGTACCCTGTCGGGAGGTGAGGTTCAGCGTATCAATCTGACCACCGCCTTAGGGACTCAGTTGGTAAATACCTTGTTTGTACTTGATGAACCTAGCATCGGTCTTCATCAACGCGACATCGGTCAAATGATCAGCGTCCTACACCGACTTCGCGATGCCGGAAACACCTTACTGATTGTTGAGCATGATGCAGCAGTAATCCGCGCTGCCGACCACATTATTGAGCTCGGGCCAGGACCTGGCCGCGGCGGTGGCCGTATCGAGTTCCAGGGGTCGGTTAAAGATCTTCAGAGGAGCCAATCACTGACTGGCCGGTACCTCTCGGGGCGTTTAGGGGTTCTTGGTCATGATAGTTGCCAGAAAAGTAGCCGCGGAAATCTCGTTATTCGCGGTGCTTGCGCTAATAACCTCAAAGGAATTGACGTTGACTTTCCTCTCGGTTCGCTAGTGTGTCTCGCCGGGGTGTCCGGCTCCGGGAAGTCAACGCTGCTTGCAGATATCCTGTTCCCTGCTGTGCGGCGAGCGAAGGGCCAGCCGGCAGAAGCGCCTGGTGCTCATGGTGACTTGGTAGGACATAGCCGCATCTCCGCGATCGAGCTCATCGACCAAAGTCCGATTGGTAAGTCGGCACGTTCTACACCAGCAACCTATGTCAAAGCATTTGATCCAATCCGAGCATTGTTCGCTGCTACCGATACGGCACGCTCTCGAGGCTACACTGCGGGAACTTTTAGTTTCAACGCTGGGAATGGTCGCTGTCCAACTTGTAGCGGAGCCGGATTCGAGCATGTAGAAATGCAGTTTCTCTCGGATGTTTATCTGCGTTGCCCTGACTGTGATGGTGATCGCTTTCGGCCCGATATATCTGATGTCCGCGTGCACAACCGGACAATAGTCGACGTCCTATCGATGACTGTAGACGAGGCTCAAAACATCTTTGACGATCCGGCAGTACAAACCTCACTGCGTCCGCTAAATGAGGTAGGTCTAGGCTATCTCAGCTTGGGTCAGTCAGTACCGACTCTTTCTGGTGGTGAGGCGCAGCGATTAAAGATTGCTGGTCACTTGGCGAATGCTACGCGGTCGAAACCCAAAAGGGATGACCCCGACGGTGTTCTTTTCCTCATGGACGAGCCGACTACTGGACTTCACTTTGCGGATATCAGCGTGCTCATTAATGCGCTGCGGCAGATAGTCGCTGCGGGTAATTCGCTGATCGTTGTGGAGCACAATCTAGATCTGCTCACCGCGGCTGATCATATTATAGAGCTGGGTCCTGAGGGGGGAGAATTCGGCGGACAAGTCGTAGCCACTGGGTCATGTGCCGAGCTGACTCGTACTGGTCAGACGCATACTTCAGTAGCGCTGCGCGACCATCAGCGTCAGAAACGAAAGGCCGAAGACGGCGAATTGGTGTCTCGCGTCGCCATGAAAATTCGTAATGAAAACGCCATCCAGGTACGGGGCGCTCGTGAACACAATCTGCGAAACTTTGATCTCAAAATTCCGCGTGATCAGTTCACCGTAGTTACGGGAGTTAGTGGTTCAGGTAAGAGTTCCTTGGCTTTTGACGTGTTATTTGCGGAAGGTCAGCGTCGCTATTTGGAATCACTAAACGCATACGTCCGGCAGTTTGTACAGCCAGCGTCTCGTCCGGATATAGATGGCTTGTCAGGTATGCCGCCAGCAGTAGCGATCGAGCAACGTACTAGCAGTGGCGGTCTCAAAAGTACTGTCGCTACTCTCACAGAGATCTACCATATCCTGCGCCTGCTGTACGTGAAGCTGGGAGTTCAGCACTGTCCTGATTGTTACTTACCGGTCGAGTCGCAAAGCGCCAGATCTATCGTGTCAGGAATCATCAATAATTTTGACGGACGGGAGGTGATGATCCTGGCGCCTTTGGTAAACGCCCGCAAGGGTTACTATACAGATCTTGCAGCGTGGGCAGCTCGCAAAGGAATTTCTAGGTTGATGGTCGACGGTCATCTTCTGATGACTGAACCATGGCCGCGGCTTGATCGTTTTCGTGAACACGACATCGATGCACTTATCGCTACTGTCTTGGTCAACCGCCATGCTGGATCCGCTATTCAATCTTCTGTTGAGCAGGCGCTCGAATATGGACGTGGAATGCTGAACGTCCGATATCTCGATGATGTGCCCAGTGCGGTGCCTTATGTCTTCTCTACCCGTCGTTCCTGTCCTGGATGCAGAAAAAGTTTTTCCGAGCTTGATCCTCGCCAATTCTCGTTCAACTCTAAGCATGGCTGGTGTCCATCCTGCTGCGGCACTGGGCTGGATCTTCCAGAGGTTGATGCTCAACGATCAGGCAGTAAGGGTCGAGGGCATGAGTCGTGGGACGGGACGGAGGTACGATGCTCTGTCTGCGATGGAAATCGGCTACGGCCGGAATCTTTGGCGGTAACTCTATCCGGCCAAGCTATAACCGAATTGACTGCTATGTCCGTACAGGCACTTCCTGCTGCGTTACGCAAACTATCATTTGATCAACGTCAACGGTTGATCTCACGTGACATCATCGACGAACTTCTCGCGCGTGTTACTTTCCTTCTGCAGGTTGGCATAGGCTATCTAGGGTTAGACCGGGCTGCTCCTACTCTCTCCGGTGGCGAGGCCCAGCGTATTCGGCTTGCGGCTCAGCTCGGCTCGCCGCTCCGGGGTGTTTGCTACGTGCTCGATGAGCCCTCTATAGGTATGCATGCCCGTGATAATCATCTGTTACTCGTGGCTCTGCGGAGTCTTCAGCAGCGAGGCAACACGGTGATCGTTGTGGAACATGATGAGGAGACTATTCGCACTGCTGACCACATTGTTGATCTAGGACCGGGTGGCGGCATTGACGGTGGAGTAGTGGTAGCACAAGGCACGGTTGCTGAAATTATAGCTAATAAAGATTCTACTACTGGCAAGTTGCTTAGAGTCCCGATTAAGCACCCACTGATCACACGGCGACGAAACCGTGACGTCAAGTATTTAACGATTAGAGAAGCAAGGTTGAATAACTTATGTGGCATAGACGTCCACATTCCAATAGGATCGGTTACCTGTGTCACCGGGGTGAGCGGTTCAGGAAAAAGCACGCTGGTACGCAAGTTACTGTATGAACAGGTCCGAGAACGGCTATCATCAGGCCGAGAACATCAGGCGGACTCGGTTCAGTGGCGTGGTTGTCGTGCGATAGACGGCTGGAAGGCGATCGGCCGCGTGCTTCAGGTCGACCAGACACCTATCGGAAAGACTCCACGAAGTTGCCCCGCTACCTATGTTGGTATTTGGGATGAAGTTCGCAGTCTCTACGCTAGTACTCCAGAGGCACGTATCCGTGGATACTCGCCCAGCCGTTTCTCCTTTAACGTTGAAGGAGGACGTTGTGTCGATTGCGGTGGACAAGGGATCAAGAAGATAGAGATGAACTTTCTGCCTGATGTCACAATCAGTTGCGAAGGATGTGGTGGTAACCGGTTCGACCAAGAAACACTATCGGTACGTGTGCACGGCCAGTCTGTCGCTGAGGTGCTAGAAATGGATACTAAAGAAGCAGCGGAATTTTTTGTTTCCCATCCACGGATCGGCCCGACGTTGAATCTACTGGTGGAAGTAGGGCTCGGTTACCTAAAGCTCGGTCAACCGAGTCCGACCCTTAGTGGTGGCGAAGCCCAGCGCATAAAGATAGTTGCTGAGTTGGCGAGGCGTGCGCCAGTCCATGTCTCGGGGACCGGTCGGCGGGGCACTCTTTACGTGCTTGATGAACCAACCATTGGACTGCATATGGCGGATGTTGAGCGTCTCACCCGAGTGCTACATCGATTAGCTGACCGAGGTCACACTGTGGTGGTTATCGAGCATAATCTAGATATGATTGCCGAGGCTGATCACATCATTGACTTGGGACCGGACGCGGGTGATGGAGGAGGCCATTTAGTGGCAATCGGATCTCCTGAAGAGGTGGCAGCAGTCGAGCAGGGTTCATATACCGCGCTTGCTTTGTCGAGTTTTCTGCGGGAGCGGGTTGAGTGACAGACGATCCAAGTGTCTATCCAGGTTTTCGATCAATTGCAGTGTCAGGATCAGCGTGCACATCACCTTGGCTGATTGACTGGGCTGATTGACGCCACGGCATCGGTATCGTGGGTGCTTCCCGATGATGATCGCCCCGCGGTGGCACGGGGCGCGTGCGGAACTCCTTAATCATTCGCACGAATTGTCTCGTTGCTTCTTTTACTGCGATCTCACCTTTCTCCTTGGTTGCAAGGGTTGCTTCACCTAAAACACCGGAGTCACTGT